>JAEYPA010000149.1 GCA_023411225.1 Bacillota bacterium | reverse complement strand
ACATTTGACATAGTCTCACACCTAACCTCCCTCCAGTTGTGTATTGTGCCTTACAACTGTTTGGGTATTTTTAATAGCACTATTAAGATTATAGCATAAATTTCTATTTCGTCAACAGTTTTTTAAGCGTTTTTGTCATATTAGTTTTTTCCAATTAATTGGAAAAAAACTACTTTAACTGACCTTCCAACACTTCTGCCACTTTACTTAGTGCATTCTCAATACCTGCAGGATTCTTACCACCTGCTTGGGCCATATTTGGACGGCCACCACCTCCACCTCCAACTAAGGCAGCAATTCCCTTAATCAGATTACCGGCATGTGCGCCCATGGCCATTGCCTGATCTGTTGCCATAGCTAGTAAGGATACCTTACCCTCTGCATCAGAAGCAAGGACAACAACACCTTCTCCTAATTTATCCTTTAACTGATCTCCTAGTGTACGAAGTCCATTCATATCTACACCAGAAACCTTAGTTGCAAGAAGCTTAACTCCTTTTACCTCTGTAACCTGGTTCATAACATCCCCAAGAGCTTCCTTCGCTAACTTATTCTTAAGCTTTTCATTTTCACTCTGAAGGGCTTTCATCTCTTCATGTATTGCTTCAATTCTCTTCACAAGCATGGAAGGCTCTGTCTTAGCAGCTCTACTGGCAGCATGAAGTTCCTCTTCCATTTCTTTATAATACGCAAATACTGCATTGCTGGTTAATGCTTCAATTCTACGAACACCTGCAGCAACTCCTGTCTCAGATAAAATCTTAAAGGCAGTAATCGTATTGGTATTAGGCACATGAGTACCACCACAAAGTTCTGTACTAAAATCACCCATTTGAACAACTCGTACTTTGTCTCCGTACTTTTCTCCAAATAGTGCCATAGCACCTGTCTTCTTAGCCTCATCTAAAGACATTACCTTTGTCTCAACAGTTAGTCCCTTTGCAATTTCTTCATTTACGATATCTTCTACCTTTTTAAGTTCTTCCGATGTCATCGCAGAAAAATGAGTAAAGTCGAAACGTAAACGATCTTTGGTTACATAAGAACCGGCCTGCTCTACATGGTTTCCTAACACAAGACGAAGAGCTTTTTGTAAAAGGTGTGTTGCACTATGGTTCTTACCTGTTGCCAGTCGCCTATCTTTGTCTATCACAAGAGATACCTTGTCATTTAAACAAAGCATTCCTCTGGTTACAGTACCAACATGTCCTATCTTGCCACCGTAAAGCTTAATCGTATCTGTTACAACAAATTCTGCATTTGATGTCGAAATGATTCCGGTATCTGCTTCCTGACCGCCACTAGTAGCATAGAAAGGAGTCTTTTCTACAAAGATAGTACCTGTCTGTCCTTCGCTTAGAGCATTTACAATCTCATCCTCTGTTGTTAGGGCTAAAATATTAGATTCATTCGTATCCTCTGTATATCCAACAAACTCTGAAGTCAGCTTTGCATCCAATTCTTGATATATGGTTGCATCAGCGCCCATGTAGTTCGTAGTCTTACGAGCTTTTCTAGCTGTTTCCTTTTGAACAGCCATAGCCTTATTAAAGCCTTCCTCGTCCACAGTAAAGCCTTTATCCTCAAGAATTTCTCTTGTTAAATCAAGAGGAAATCCATAAGTATCATATAACTTAAATGCTTCCTCGCCGGATAACTGATTCTGGCTAGACTTTTTAAGCTCCTCTTCCATATCACATAGAATACTTAATCCTTGATCTATCGTCTTATTAAAGTTTTCTTCCTCTATAGAAATTACCTTTAAGATGTAATCCTTCTTCTCTTCTAACTCAGGATATCCGTCCTTATGCTCATCAATCACTGTAACAGCAAGCTTTGGCAGGAAATGATTCTCGATTCCAAGCAAACGTCCGTGACGCGCAGCACGACGAAGGAGACGACGTAACACATAGCCTCTTCCTTCATTGGATGGGATAATACCATCAGAAATCATAAAGGTTACAGAACGAATGTGGTCCGTAATCTTACGAATAGACACATCCTTCTCCAAATCCTCATGATAGGAGATATTCGCCATCTCACAAACCTTATCACGAAGTGCCTTCATGGTATCTACATCAAATAAACTGTCTACGTCCTGTACAACTACAGCCAGACGCTCCAATCCCATACCGGTATCTATGTTCTTCTGCTTTAATTCTGTATAATTACCTTTTCCATCATTTTCAAACTGGGTAAATACGTTGTTCCAAATCTCCATGTAACGATCACATTCGCACCCTACCGTACAGTCAGGCTTTCCACAGCCATACTTCTCTCCTCGATCATAATAAATCTCAGAGCATGGACCACATGGACCTGCGCCATGTTCCCAGAAGTTATCTTCTTTGCCAAAACGGAAGATTCTTTCAGGCGCTATCCCAATCTTCTTGTTCCAGATATCAAATGCCTGATCATCATCTAAATAAACTGATGGGTATAAACGGTCAGCATCTAAGCCTACCACTTCCGTTAAGAACTCCCAGGACCAGGCAATGGCCTCATCCTTAAAGTAATCCCCAAAGGAGAAGTTCCCTAGCATTTCAAAGAAAGTACCATGTCTGGCTGTCTTTCCTACATTTTCAATATCAGGTGTACGAATACATTTCTGACAGGTAGTAACTCTTTTTCTTGGAGGAACCTCTTGTCCTGTAAAATAAGGCTTTAATGGCGCCATACCAGAATTTATTATTAATAAACTTTTATCGTTTCTTGGAATTAGTGAAAAGCTATTTAATTTCAAATGGCCTTTACTCTCAAAGAATTCCAAAAACATTTTTCGAAGCTCATTTACTCCATATACTTTCAATTTTGTTGCCTCCTGTGCAATTTATACTATTTTCCTATTATAAAGATTATTTTTCTCTTTGTCAATGAATCTCAAACCATGTGATTTCCCTAGTTTAATAAGCTTTGCAGAATTTTTTATCCAATAAAAAAGCCACTGCTTACTCTGCAATGGCCCACTCATTCATTTAAATCTATCATTTCATAGACTGGTTAAACATCCTGTTTAGCAGTGTTTTTTCTATCCTTCCTTTTGCGTAGTGTAATTCCAACAAACACTCCACAGCCAGCAATAAGCGCCATAATAATATATTTCACACCATAATCAGCCACATGTAACCAAAATTCTGTCATAATTTTTCCTCCTATCGTCTATGTGCTAACTCTCTTACGATATCTTTCCAATCCACACCACATTGAACCATTAAAACCATCATGTGATAGAGAAAATCAGATATCTCGTACTTTAATTCTTCTGATTCTGGATTTTTAGCGGCAATAACAATCTCCGTTGCTTCTTCACCACATTTTTTCAGAATCTTATCTATTCCCTTGTCGAATAGATAATTTGTATAGGATCCTTCTTTAGGATGTTCTCTACGGTCTGTAATAATGTCGTATACGTCCTGTAATACAGTCAATGGATTTAAATCCTCATATTCCTTCTTCACCAAATCAGTGAAGAAACAGGAGTTGCTTCCAGTGTGACAAGCAGGTCCGGCTGGATCTACTTTTGCAAGTATTGTATCTTTATCACAATCGATTGTTAATGTCATGACATATTGATAATTCCCAGAAGTTGCTCCTTTTATCCATATTTCCTTCCTACTACGACTGTAGTAAGTCATAATGCCTGTAGCAACGGTCTTCTCAAAAGCTTCTTCATTCATATAAGCAAGCATAAGCACTTCACTGGTCTGATAATGCTGGGTAATAACAGGAATCATACCATCGCTATTTAATTTAAAATCCGACCATTTTAAAGTAGAATCATAGGTATTGATATTGACGCCGTTTTTTTTCAGTTCATGTTTTACCTTTAACAAGCTAGTCTGTATATAATGGTTGGTAGTCACTCCATAGACTGAAGAAATAAACAACAAATCAGACAGATCATTTCTGGTCAGACTATCCCTAATCAGCACTGGAAATGTCAACTTTGCAATAGTTTCCGTTAAAGCTTCTGTCAGTGTAAGGTGCTTGATTAGAACACCCCAGATTCCCATGTCTTTCCTCCACTGATTAAATTCAGGATTTAAAGTTTCATGAAAATCTTCCACTTCAATAATCAGCTTATCCTGACCGAATCGTTCACTAGCTTCCTTTACACTCTTATCATTCTCTAAAAGTGCTTTTTTTATCACGACTTGACTAGCACCAGTATAAAGTGCTTTTTTCACATCCTCAAATCGATTTACAAATATCCCTAGTATAACCGGAACATCTACTCTGTTTGCTACCTGTTTAGCAAGCTTTAAAAATTGCTCCCTGCCAGGTTCATCCTTACAGTAGTTGTACAGAAATAATCCATCTGCTCCATTTCTCCCATAGAATTCTGCCTGTGTAAGGACACTTTCCTCCAACTCATTCTCCGCATTTATGAAAGGAATTAGCTTCTTATAATCCATTGTTACTCTCCTAACTCTTCTGAAAAAATTCAATTGCATTTTTCAAATTAATTTTGTGCTCATATAAAGCCTTACCTAGTATAACACCTTTGGCACCTATGTCCTGAAGCATCTCAAGATCCTTAAGAGATGCGGTTCCACCAGATACAATAACATTTAAACCAGTTGCATCAATTAGCTCCTTAGCAAAAACTATATTGGCACCTTCAAGCATTCCATCTCGGTTGACATCTGTATATACAATGGTTGTGATTCCAATAGCTTCCATCCTCTTTGCGAGAGAAACCGTACTATAGATACTAACCTTCTCCCATGCATCAGTCATAACCATATTGTCCTTAGCATCTATTGAAATCACAAGTCGGTCTGACCCAAAGATGTTCACCGCTTCCTTGATAAATGCAGGACTTTGAGCTGCTTTAGAGCCTATGACCACTTTTTTTGCTCCAAGAGCTAATGTATGTTCAATATCCTGAATCGTACGGATACCACCGCCTACCTGTACTGGTATCTCAATGTTATGTATGATTCCTCTTATCACATCATCATTGACCGAATGACCAACTGCAGCCCCATCTAAATCAATAATATGAAGAAATTTGGCACCTTCATTCTCCCAGGTCTTTGCAACCTTCTCCGGGGAATGTGAATAAACAACTAAATTGTCATAATGTCCTCTTTTAGTACGGACACACTGTCCATTTTTTATGTCTATTACTGGATAGATAAGCATGATGTTCCCTCCAATTATAGCGCACCTTTCGTAGATAATACATCACTTATGCGATCATCTTTAGTTACTGCCTCATCTAATGATTTTGCGAAAGCCTTAAATGCAGCCTCAATAATATGATGATTATTACCTCCATCTATCTTCTTTATGTGCAGATTCATGCCTGCAGAATAAGTAACCGCATAGAAAAATTCCCTTACCATTTCTGTATCCATGTCGCCCACCTTGTCTACTGTTAATGGTAAATCAAAAGAAAAGTAAGGTCGTCCAGATAAATCTATGGCACATAAAACAAGAGTTTCATCCATAGGAAGTATAAATGAACCATAACGTTTAATACCCATCTTATCACCTAGAGCTTCTTTGATTGCCTGCCCTATTACAATCCCTGTATCCTCGATCGTGTGATGACAATCTACCTGAAGATCTCCATTCACTTGACAATCTAAATCAAAAAAGCCATGCCTTGCAAAGCTATTTAACATATGGTCAAAAAAACCGATTCCTGTAGCAATATTTGTTTTACCATTGCCATCCAAATTAAGAGATACGAAAATATCCGTTTCCTTTGTCTTACGTTCTATTTTTGAGGTTCGATTCATTTACTCACTTCCCTTTTAAATTCTCTCTTTATTATATATAATAATTCGTCAAATATAAAGACAATAATACTTTTTATTTACAATTCTCAAATCTTACAGCAATCGAGTTTGCATGGGCTGTTAGTTGTTCAGCATTAGCGAAGGCTACAATATCCTGATAGATAGGTTCCAAGGCTTCCTTCGAATAACTAATAATACTGGATTTTTTGACAAAATCATCTACGCTTAATGGGGAGAAGAACTTAGCAGTACCATTGGTTGGAAGGACATGATTTGGTCCTGCAAAATAATCGCCTAAAGGCTCTGAACTATAAGAACCAAGGAAGATTGCTCCAGCATTCTTAATCTTAGTCATGGTGTTAAATGGATCTGTCGTTACAATTTCTAAGTGCTCAGAAGCAATGTCATTGGTTACTTCTATCGCTTCGTCCATATCCTTTGCAAGAAGGATATAGCCGTAATTCTCCAAGGATTTTTCTAAGATTGCTTTTCTTGAAAGCTTCTGTACAAAGTTATCTACCTCTTTCGATACCTCATTTGCCAGACTTTCACTGGTAGTCACTAGGATTGCACTAGCCAATTCATCATGCTCCGCCTGAGATAATAAGTCGGCCGCCACAAATCTAGCATTGGCACTTTCATCCGCCAACACAAGAATCTCACTAGGACCGGCAATGGAGTCAATGCTAACATGACCATATACTGCTTTCTTTGCCAAGGCAACATAGATATTACCTGGGCCTACTATTTTATCTACCTTTGGAATAGACTGAGTACCATACGCCATAGCTGCGATTGCCTGAGAGCCTCCCACCTTGTAAATCTTATGAACACCTGCTTCTTTAGCAGCAACTAAAGTGGTTGGATACACCTTCCCCGACTGATCTGGTGGGGTAGTCATAATAATCTCTTCCACACCGGCAACTACAGCAGGAACTACATTCATCAACACGCTGGATGGATACACAGCCTTTCCACCTGGTACATATACCCCTACCCTCTGTAAGGCAGTTACCTTTTGACCAAGAATACTTCCATCTGGCTTTGAATCAAACCAGCTGTATTGTTTTTGCTTACTATGAAAGTCTTTTATGTTTACCAATGCTTTTCGAATAATCTCAACAAGAGAAGGATCTACTAGCGAATATGCCTCTTTTATTTCCTCCTCTGTAACTAAGATATTCTCTGCATTAATTTCCGCCTTATCAAATTGCTTTGTAAAGGAAAAGATAGCTTCATCCCTATGTAGCCTTACTTCCTCTATTATGCCGGCAACTACTTCCTCATACTTAGGGTAGCTGTTAGGACTTCTTTTCAGTAAATCTTCCAGAAGATTCTTTTTCGTTTCTTCTGTAATCTGTACGATTCTCATACTATCTCCTCCTTATTTATTAATGATTTCTTTCAAATCCCCTATAATCTTTGTAATTCTCTCATGTTCCATCTTCATGCTGACCTGATTTACCACCACTCTAGCTGATAGAGGACAGATTTCTTCCAACACTACCAGTCCATTTTCCTTTAAGGTAGAACCCGTTTCAACAATATCCACTATTACTTCACTTAAACCAACAATTGGTGCTAACTCTATGGAACCATTTAATTTAATTATTTCAACTGTTTGATGCTTTTTGTTATAGAAATAATCCTTTGCAATGTTTGGGTACTTAGTGGCAACGCGAATCAATTCTCCGTGCTGCAAAAGTTCTGCTGCACTACTAGGTCCGGCCACACACATACGACATTTACCAAGGCCTAAATCCATAACTTCATACATCTTACGACCTTCTTCTAAGATGGTATCTTTTCCTACCACACCGATGTCCGCTGCTCCATATTCCACATAGGTTGGCACATCCGTAGCCTTCGCTAAGAAGAACTTAAGCTTAAGCTCCTCATTGACAAAAATAAGCTTTCTGGATGTAGGATCTTTGATTTCTTCACAGGTGATCCCAATCCGTTCTAATATTTCTAACGTGTTCTTTGCCAATCGACCTTTGGCTAATGCAAACGTGATATATTTCATAATTCATCTCCCACTAAGTTCATTTCTGTAACTCCATCTTCGCCTTCAATATACAGCATTCTGCTTATATTATTCTTTTTCCCGTATTCGATATATTCCTCTACTTGACGTTTAGAGGATTTTCTTACAAGTTCTACCTTTGTACCTGCCTTACGAAGCTCCCTACCCAGTTGAATAGCCATCTTTCTGGCATTGATATCATATACAATCATAGTACTGACATCCTCTGCTTTCTGCTCCACCTTTTGACGATTTAAAGCAATCATAAGCTGATCAATAACAATAGCAAATCCGATAGCAGGAGCATCCTTGCCAAATTGACCAACCAGGTTGTCGTAACGTCCTCCGGTTACTATCACATCACCAGTTCCATAGGTATAACCTCTGTAAATAATACCGGTATAATAGTTATATTTACTTAACATTCCAAGGTCAAAGCTTACGTATTTTTCTAGCCCGTAGATTTCCAGAATTTCATTTAAGCTACATAATCTGTCAAGAGCTTTCAGTGAGCGTTCATTTTGTACACGTTCTTTTGCAAACTCCAGGTTTTCCTTATCCCCAAATAATTCTGGAATCTTTAGAATCAGTTCTGTTAAGGTCTTATTAAGGTTCTTGCTCTTAATTAGCTCCTCTACTCCAAACAAATTCTTACTTTCAATCAGATTTTTTAGTTCCATGGATTCCTCTTCACTCATCCTTGCTTCTTCAATTATCCCATTAAAGAAATCAGCATGACCAATCTCCAATTGAAACTCCTTTAGTCCTGCCTTTTCCAAACATTCAATAGTAAGAGCAATCATTTCCGCGTCCGCGTCAGCTGTTTTGTCATTAATAAGCTCTGCTCCAAGCTGAGTAACCTCTTTAAGCTTTCCTTGATAGCGGGAAGTATTAATAAAAGTATTTCCCTTATAACAAAGTCTTATAGGAAGCTCTTCCTCCTTAAAATACTTAGCCGCACATCTGGCGATGGAAGGGGTAAAGTCTGGGCGAAGCACTAAGGTATTGCCTTCTTTATCGAAAAATTTGTACATTTCCTTAGAAGCAATCGTTCCTCTTTCCTTATTAAAAATATCAAAATATTCAAAGGTTGGTGTCTCAATATCCTGAAAATGATATAGTTCTAGCATTTCATGTATGTTCTGCTCCACAATATGCTTACTTCTACATTCTGAATTGTACAGATCTCTGACACCTTCTGGGGTATGTAATAAACCATGTGTATCAGATTTCTCAGATAATTTGTATTCACCTATACTCATAATAACCTCTTTCTTAGTTTAGCGATTTAAAGCGTCAACTTGCTACCATGCTACTAAATTGAATTTTAAAACATTATATCCGACAGTTTTGTCTCTGTCAAGAAATTCTTAGAAAAAGTACAAAAAAACAAAATGCGAGTAATCCTTTGGATACCCGCATTCACTATTTTACAATTCTTTCGATTTTTTGGTACATGCCTTCATGGCTTCTATAACAGCACTTCTCATGCCCTTTTCTTCTAACACACGAACCGCTTCAATAGTGGTTCCACCAGGGCTGCAAACCATATCTTTTAATACCCCTGGGTGTAAGTTGGTCTCAAGCATAAGCTTTGCACTTCCCATTACACTTTGGGCAGCAAATTCATAAGCTTGAGCTCTTGGCATTCCATCAGCCACTGCCGCATCAGCCATCGCCTCAATAAACATAAATACGTAGGCTGGAGAACTTCCACTGACAGATACCACAACATCCATTAGGTTTTCGGAAACAACTTGCACCTTTCCAAAGCAGCGAAGCAATTGCTGTGCTTTTCCTAGCTCTTCCTCTGTTACATTTTTATTTTTACAAGCTGCAGTCATGCCTGCCCCTACTAAGACAGGAGTATTTGGCATGGTACGGACTAGCTTAATTTCTTTTCCAAACTGTTTTTCATACCAATCAATGGTCTTACCAGCCACAATGCTGATAATCAGCTTATCAGCCGGCATAACATCTTTAATCTCTTCAATCACCTCACCTATATACTGAGGCTTTACTGCAAAAAAGACAATATCTGATTTCTCCACCACCTCACAATTATGTAAAGTAGTCGTAATTCCCATTTCCTCTGCCTTTTTTAGTGTAGCTTCCATAGCATCAGACGCCAAAATATCAGATGCAGCAACTTTACCATTGCCAATGATTCCTTTTATGATTGCAGTTGCCATGTTGCCACAACCTATAAACCCTAATTTCATAATAGTTCCTCCTTTTAATGCCATTACCCACTGTCGTTTTTAGTGTATCATCTTAATTCCGACTCGTCAAATCCAGACTTAAAGCTTCTAAATAATGAATAAAGCCGCCATTACCCGATTTTATTATATATGTTTCGTCTAATTCATCCCAAAGGAAACTCTTTCTTCCACCTGTCTGAGCCCTATCCCAGAATACCTTTAAATTCCTAAAGGGCAGATAGTAAAAGATATTTTGCTTACTATAGTAGATTAACAAAAAGGCGATTCCCTTCTGTTTTTCAAACTCCTCCATAAACCTTACCTGATGTTCATGGACATTCTGTAAAGGAAAGGTATCAGTGGCACATTCCTTGGCATCAAAGCATACGGGAATTCCTTGTACTGCTCCGATGTAATCCACCGTACTTTTCTGTTCAAAATAAGCTAAAGTAATATGCCTGGTTTCCTGATCCATCCGAATGGGCTTAATTGGTGTAGGTACCTTTTGGATTAATGCAAGGCCATTCTGTCTGTATTTGTCGTTAGTGAGGTTCACAAGTTCCTCTAATGTAGAACCTCTTAATCCTCTAGAATTCCAAGATGGCATATAACTCCCCCTCTATAATAATTCTTTTGTAGAAAGATGGAATTCTCCATCAATAATAATCTTAAACTGCTCCGGAAATGAAGCATAGAAGCTGGTATCTGACATATCAGACAACTCCTGTGGCATCTTTCCAAAATGTAGCTCTCTTGCATGTAACAGTTGATTCTTAAGCTTATATTTTTTCTTCATTTCCCTATTTACAAATACATCTCCATACTTGCCGTCACCTATTACTGGATGACCAATGCTTTGTAAATGAGCACGAATCTGGTGAGAGCGCCCAGTAATCAGCTTAACTCGCAGTAAGGTATAGGCTCCATTCGAAGCAATTGGAAGGTACTCTGTCTTAATATAATCCCCATCCTCCACCGGTTCTTTAGTAATCACAACCTTATTACGATTATGATGCTTATAGAGATATCCATCAATGATCTGCTTCTTTTCTATTACACCCTTTACAATAGTGTAATAATACTTATCAAGATCTCTGGCTTTGATCTTTTGACTCATGGTTTGTAAACCAAATAAACTCTTTCCTGCCACTATGATACCAGAGGTATTGCGATCCAGGCGGTTACAGATACCTGGACGGAAGGTAGCCAACTGTTCCTTTTTTAGTGCCCCTTCATCTAAGAGATATGCTGTCAGATGTTCCACTAAGGAAACATCGTCCTTCTGTGCCTTTTGGGACAGCATACCAGTTGGTTTGTTTATTAAGAGTACATGCTCGTTCTCGAAAATGACACTCAGCTCCTCTGACAGTTCCCTATCCTTCACTAAGTTTTCTTCTTTTTTGCTTCGGAAATTGTCGATGGTTTCTTCTGAAAGAAAGAGTTTCACAACATCTTTCTCTACTAATCGCTCCGAACCCTCTGCCTTTTTTCCATTGAGGGTAATATTCTTTTTTCGTAACATCTTGTAAAAGAAGCTCTTAGTCGCCAAATCCATGTATTTTTCTAAAAACTTATCCAGTCTTTGACCGGCCTCAAAGCTTCCAATCTCTATTTCTCTCATCCGTTCCATTCCTTATTTTACAATAATAGCCTCAATAAACTCAATTGCTGCATTTCTATCCTTTTTATTACTATCACTATCGGAATTATCTGGCTTTAACTCCTTTAATGCTTTTAAGAAAGCTTCCTCTTTGTCGTAAATCTTTACACCAAAGGAAAGACCTCTCTTTTCCATACTGTCCTGCATATGAGATTGCAGGTAGGTAAGCTTTGGCTTCTCTCTTCCTGTTAGTCCAATAATTCTGGTACCTGTTACAACAAGAGCATCCAAGTTCATCACCTTTTCTGAAGAGGTATAAACCATATCGAAATACACATTCAGTTTGCCCTCAATGGCATCTGGTTGTCTCATCACAGTTTCTATTGGTGCGATATCACAAAAAACACTGGCCAGTATACTATAAATCTTATGAATCCTGTCGTAGGAGACCGATTGAAATGGCCAAAATACTGCTACCGCTACCAAAGCCTTGGCAGTCGGAAGTACCATTAGAATAGCAAGTATAGTGAAGATATTGTTTGACTGAAATTTATTTAAGCATAGTCCTATTACGTAGATTAAAACCCCAATTCCTACATACAACAAGGTCTTTAAAACATATGCCTTTTTCTTTCGTTCAATATACCTGTAAGAGCCCTTGTAAATTGGTCCTTTTATAACTTCATTTGTAGCCTTTGCATCCTTCTCCATATGATTCACCCTTCTTTTCATTATAGTACTCTATTTTTTCTTATGAACGTTACGAATGGTTTTCTTCTTTTTACTTGTTCCAAAACCCTGTCCCCTCTTTGAAGATTCCTTCGTCTTTTCTGTCTGTTTAGGATTACGCTTGGTACCAAAACGTTCCTTATCCTTATAAGCAGGCTTAACGAGACATTTCTTGTCAAAACCGATAAGATCGCATCTATCAGCTTCTACAAGAGCTTCTACAATTAGGTCATAATTCTTCGGATTACGATACTGAATTAAAGCTCGTTGCATGGCTTTCTCATGAGGGCTTTTCGGCACATACACCTTTTTCATAGTCCTTGGATCTAACTCAGTATAATACATACAGGTAGATAACGTAGATGGTGTAGGATAAAAATCCTGTACCTGCTCCGGCATATATCCCAAATCCCGGATATATTCTGCTAATTCTATGGCTTCCTTTAGTGAGGAGCCTGGATGAGAACTCATTAAATATGGTACAACATACTGCTTTTTCCCTAGTTTATGATTAACTTCTTTATATTTTTTCATAAACTTCTCATATACATCATTACTTGGTTTTCCCATTAAGTCAAGTACGGTATCACTAATATGCTCCGGAGCCACCTTTAACTGTCCACTAACATAATGCTCACATAAGTCATACATAAAGGAATCATCCTTATCTTCGATTAGGTAATCAAATCGGATACCAGAACGAATAAAGACACGTTTCACTCCAGGAAGCTCACGTAACTCCTTTAATAACTTACTAAAGTCCTTGTGATCCACATTCAGATTCTTACATGGCTTTGGCCATAGACATTGCTTATTTACACAGGCTCCGTGCGTCTTTTGCTTTTCACAGGCTGTGTAACGAAAATTGGCTGTAGGTCCACCTACATCAAAAATATTTCCTTTAAAGTCCTTATCCTCTAGCATCACATGTGCTTCCTTTAAGATAGATTCATGACTTCTAGTCTGAATGATTCTTCCCTGATGAAAAGTTAAGGCACAGAAACTACATCCACCAAAGCAACCTCTGTTATTCACCAGACTGAATTTTAAATCAGCCAGTGCAGGAATACCACCTTCTTCCTCATAAGACGGATGATAAGCTCTCATATAAGGAAGGGCGTAAACATGATCCATTTCCTCCTCAGTAAGTGGCTTCGAAGGAGTATTCTGAACCACATAAACTCCATTCTCATATGGTTCAATCAGAATTTTGGAGGCAAAAGGATCTGTATTGCAGTATTGGGTATAAAAGCTTTCTGCAAAAGTTCTTTTGCTCTCTACTATTTTATTAAATTCCGGAAGCATAATGTAATCATATACGAAAGAGATATCCTTGGTCTTATAAACGGTACCTTCAATAAAGGTAATATATTGAATCTCAATGCCGCTATTTAGAGCATCTGCTATCTCTACAATGGAACGTTCTCCCATACCATAGCTGATTAAATCAGCTCCTGAATCCAACAAAATGGAACGCTTTACAGAATCACTCCAGTAATCATAGTGTCCTAATCTTCTTAGGCTAGCTTCAATACCCCCAATAATAATTGGCGCTTTCTTATAGCTCCCACGAATCAACTTGGAATACGTGATGGTTGCTCGATCCGGCCTTTTTCCCATGGTTCCACCAGGGGTATATGCATCCACTTTTCTCTTCTTCTTTGCAACGGTATAATGATTCACCATGGTATCCATGTTACCACCAGATACTAAAAAGCCAAGGCGTGGTTCACCTAAGATCTGTATGCTTTCCTTCTTTCTCCAGTCAGGCTGCGAGATAATTCCCACTGTATATCCATGGCTTTCTAAGACTCTGCTGATAATGGCAGGACCAAAGGAAGGATGATCTACATAGGCATCTCCGATGACATAGACAAAATCCAGTTGTTCAATGCCTCTTTCATTCATATCTTCTTTACTAATTGGTAAAAAACCTTGTGTCATATAATACTCCATTCTAATATACCCTTAACCAACCTGTAGTTCCCGAAAACTCTCAATGTAATAATCAGCGGCTGCTACCCTTTCTTCTAAGGAATCTACAGAATAGGCATCTTTTACAGCACAAACCTTCATATTTGCATTTTTCCCAGCCTGAATTCCTTGAATCACATCCTCAAATACTAGACATTCCTCTGGTTTCACCTGTAATTTTTTAGCGGTTAAAAGGTAAATATCCGGTGCTGGCTTTCCTTTGGGTACCTCACAGGAGGTATTTATTGTATCAAAATATCGTTCTAAATCAAATCGCCTAATAATGGCAGACACCAATTCTATGGAATTACTACTGGCAATCCCCAACTTAATCCCTTTTTTCTTTAAGGCTATTATAAGCTCTAAAACCCCTTCCTTTAAGCAAACCTCATTCATATACTTGTCATAGGCCATGGTATTCCAAATACTTTTAATCCTATCAACACTTTCCGGAAGCTTGAATCTCTCCTTAAAATAAACGGCAGTTTCCGTAAAACTCATACCATTTAAAACCTTCTGAAAATTATCAGGATGTTCTATCCCGTATCTCCCTAAAAATTCTATGTCAATACTCTCCCAGATCCACATAGAGTCCACCATGGTTCCATCTAGATCAAAGATGACTGCTTTTATCCCATTAAACATATATCCTCCAAGTCAAGGCATTACTTATACTCTTCCATGCTCCTGTTTTATTCTATAAAGCTCTTCTTCAGTTAAAGATCGGTATTGTCCCACATTAAGTTCTTTATCTAGTGTAAGACTTCCCATCGACAAGCGTTTCAGATACAACACCTTCATTCCAACAGCTTCAAACATACGCTTTACCTGATGGAACTTTCCCTCTATTATGGTAAGTTCTACCTCCGATTCTTCCTCAGAAGATATAATCTTAAGCTCAGCCGGTAGTGCAGTAAACTCAGAATCAACCTGTAAACCATGAGAGAACAATTCCACCTCTAGGGCAGTTACTTTTCCTTCCACCTTGGCGTAATAGGTCTTCCCTACACGTTTACCTGGAGCTAATAGCTGATGAGCTAATTCTCCATCGTTGGTCAAGAGAAGAAGGCCTTCTGTATCCTTATCTAATCGCCCAACCGGAAACAAATCCTTACGCTTCTTGTCACCTAGCAATTGAAGTACTGTCTTATCTTTTTTATCTTCGGTAGCCGACACAACACCTGCCGGTTTATTTAACATATAATACTCATATTCAGCATAAGTAATGAGCTCATCATGATAGTACACCAGATCATCTAGTGAAATCTTACAATCCGGTGTCTTAACAATCTGGTTATTCACTTTGACAACGCCCTTTTTTATGGCAATCTTAACCTCACTTCGAGTACCACAGCCCATATCAGACAAATATTTATCTAAACGAATCTGCTTCGCCATACAATCTCCTCTTACATCCATCTCCATCCAGGATGATATTTATTCTTTAAATTTCCTTTGGAAGCCTTTGCCCAACCTAGAGAAAATCCATCTACACAAACAAGAACATACCCCAAAAGCTTTTTATCCTCAATCTCAATGGTCTCTCCCTTGAGATAACGAATTACCCGTTCATCTTCCACAGAAAAGGAAACGATATATGGGTATTCCTCCTTATGAAGGGCTACAGCCAGTGACTGACTTGGCTCGAAGCGTTTATTCTTCACATCTCCAAGATACATGCCTGTCCGCATTAAACGCATACCACTTAAATCTATCATCTCGTTTGGCCAGGAATTAAGACGTTCTCCATGAAGCTCCAGATTCTTTCGTAATGCTTTTGTCTTTATCTCTTTTAAAAAGGTCGTCGCTTCTTCAGAAAGTTTTACTGGCTTAAGCTCTGTAACCACTTTACGTCTGACCTCTTCTTCTCCCTTTTGTAATAGAGCTATAAAATGTCCTTCTCCCTTAATCCGATGTGGCCAAAGGCGAATGCAGTTTGTTAAGTCAACACTACCCTCCACCCATTCCGGATGGCCATGGTCAAAACCCTCATACATAGGTAAAGGCAGGACTTTAAATTCTGGAAAATGCTCCTTTAAGAACATAATGGTACCTTCATTCTCCTCGGGGGAGAAGGTACAAGTAGAATAAAGCATCATTCCACCAGGTTTTAACATCCTAGCAGCATGTAGAATAATCTCTTTTTGAAGGTTATTATAATGAGCAACGCCATACTGCTCCCAGCTTTTCACAATTGAAGGATCCTTACGGAACATACCCTCTCCTGAGCATGGAGCATCCACTAAAATTTTATCAAAATATCCTTCAAAATAATGGGCTAATTTCTCAGGTGCTTCATTCGTTACTACTGCATTTCTCACTCCAAACACTTCTACATTCTTAAGTAGGGCTTTGGCACGGCTATTGCTGATATCATTGGTTACAAGAACCCCGGTACCATTTAACTTAGCAGCAAGTTCCGTAGTCTTTCCTCCTGGAGCTGCACATAAATCTAACACCCTGTCCCCTTCCTCAATAGGAAGCATTGCAGCAGGAGTCATTGCACTAGGCTCCTGAATATAATAAAGACCTGCAAAATAATAAGGGTGTTTCGCTGGTTGTTTGCTGGAGTCATAATAAAAGCCATTGGTAGTCCATGGAATTCTCTCTAAGGCAAAGGGAGAAATCTTCATGAACTCCTCTGGACTTATTTTTAATGTATTAACGCGGAGACCGGAAAATTTAGGCTGTTCATAGCTTGCCTCATAGGCAGCATAGTCCTCTTTTAACAGTGTCTTCATTTTCTCCACGAATGTTATGGGTAATCTCAAAACTTTAATCTCCGTTCTATTCTAAGCTCTGGGCACGATAGCCCTCCGATATAATGTCAAGCTCTCTATTAAAGCGTTCCAGCTTATCTAAATCGCCAGTTTCATAAATCTTGAAAAACTCGTCCTGAATCTTCACCACTTCACGTTTGTTGGCAACTTTATACAAATTCTGGATATTAGTAAGAATATCACTGACCACACTAGCCTTTATACTAAAGAAATTCTGGGCATCCATAATCTCTCCACGGATCTGGCTCATCTCTTGATCCAAGCTAACTACAGCGTCTGCTGCACTTGATAGTCTATCCCTAATATGGCTAGGCATATTCTTTTTATATTTGTATTGAAGGGAATGCTCTATAGTAGCCCAGAAATTCATAGCTAGAGTGCGTATCTGAATCTCCGCCTGTATAGTCTTAGCTCCTGTCATAGTCTGTACTGTATAGTAGATAATAACATGATAGCTACGATATCCACTTTCCTTACAATTTTTGATGTAGTCCTTTTCCTGTTTAATTGTCATATCTTTTCTGTTGTGAATCAATTCTACCACAGCATCAATATCTTCAACAAACTGGCATATAATTCGGATTCCCGCTATATCATCCATCTTCTCCTGAATCTCGTCTAGATTGATGTTCTTCTTCTGTGCTTTCTCCAAAATACTGGATATCTTCTTAACGCGACCACTTACTAATTCAATAGGAGAATAAACCCCGGCATTTCTATGCTCATGGATAATATGGTTAAATTTCACAGTTAATTCATCAACTGCCAATTCATAAGGATCTAGTATTTCTCTCCATAATTGTATCTCCATATTACTGACCTCACATTATTTAGATTACATAATACAACATCGTCTTACCTTTGATATACTATGCACACGAATGCCTGTCTGGTGTAACCCGAACATGCTTTCGTAGTTATTATAACACAATCTATTCCTCTATGTAAACTGAAACTAATCCCTCCTCTCACTAGTCTTTGGACTTTGTTTCGTATTTACAATTGATAGCCCAAACGCCTATGCAATAAGTAATTCAAAACTGGATAAGGATTAAAACTGACCTGCTTATTATTAATGGTTACATAGATTCCAAAATGCAAATGCACAATAAATTTTCCTCTCGTACCTTCCTTTTTTCCATACCCACTATCCCCCATAAACCCTAGTAGCTGTCCAGCCGAAACTCTATCTCCTTCTTTCAAGCCTGGGGCATAACTATCTAAATGTGCATAATAAAAGTATCCTCCGTTATCACTATCAATTCCTACTCGCCAACCTCCAAGCTCTAACCAGCCTACATTGGCTACAACTCCATCACTGACACTTACGATAGGAAAATACCCTCTTTCCTTGATAGACGGAATCAAGTCTATTCCCTCGTGCTTACGATTTCCACCGTAACTTCTGGCATCCCCAAAGCCATTTTGAAAACCGACTGTTTCCATCCCTAGTAAATCTTTAGGTACAGGAAAATACCTTACATCCATGAAAATGCTCTGATAAATCTGTACTACCTTGGTATAAAAAGATAATTCTTCTATTTCAGTTTTAAATTTCTGATTAATAGGATAAAATATTTCCTTATCTGAGTCGTTAAGCTCATAATCAAATAATATAGCGCGAATGGTCAGCTCTTGAATAAAGTCCCTCCCTGTCTTCTTACAATATTGATCCAATTTATACAAGTAGTCTCCTTTAAACAACATCTGCCTCATTTTTTCTTCTTTATAACTGGCCTGTTCAATTCTATCTTTTATAAAGACATGATACTGTATTGTTTGCTGTACCTTAATAATAACCATAAATAACAGAAGAAAGCATGCCGCCATCAACCAAAACCTTATCCTTGAAGATGTTATACTCCTTATTGCCATTATCTATTCATCCTGTCTTTGCTCTCTTTATATGTATATTTGTCTTATTTCGAAGTATTCTATTGTAATACAGTAAAATGTCACAGGAAACAATTGCATATCATTCCCTATGACATCTTATATTTTATTATTTAATTATAGTTACTTTTCTTCTGTCCATTAGCAATACTTCCATTGTTATCAGCAACGCTTTCTGTGTCAGTATTGAATATAAAGTTACTTAGCGCTTCATTATTGGCCTTCCTATCAATAAGCAGCACATCCATACCACGAATCGTCTTTGGTTCATAGGCATGTTTAATTGGAATGGATAAGGTATCTATTTCTTTATTGCTCATATCCATTACTGTCTTAATAAGTGACAATACTTCGGTGCTAGAATAATCTGTTTGTACCAAGCGGAGTATATCCGGTGCTTTACCTAAGATATCCAGTAGACTTTGATTCTTATATTTATTGAACACCTGCATAAGAACATGCTTTTGTCTCCATATACGTCCAAAGTCAGAGCCAATACCATCAGCAGTTGGAACATAACGAATTCTAGAGTAACCAAGAGCTTGGCTTCCATTAAGAACATGAGTCCCAGCAGTCACATTTCTTGATTTCTTATCCAATATATGATTGGATTGATTGAGCCATTCTGCCTCTTCTTCCGTTAAGGTTACCTCTACTCCTCCTAATGAATCAATGATATCAGTAAAGCTCTCAAAATCTACTTTTACATAGCCATCTACTTCTATATTAAAATTCTCTTTAATTGTTTGCTCTAGTAATGGAATATCTCCCACACGGTATGCTGTGTTAATTTTATTGTCTTTAAACCCAGGTATTTGTACATATGTATCTCGCATGATAGAGGTTAATTTTAGGGAGTCAGTATTCGTATCAATGGTAGCAAGCATAATCACATCTGTACGACCTCTCTTACCGCCTGATTGGTTTTCTTCCGCGCAAAGAAGAATATTAGTAATACCTTCAACCTTTTTAATCTCTCCGTATTTTTGCCATATAACCTTCTCAGGATCTATCTCTTCATATGACGACTTGTTACCATCTCTATCAAATTGCTCTGATTGATAGGAAACCTCAACGTTTGCAAAATCCTTGTGATTAATATAACCCATTACATGCCACAAATATCCGCCTACACCAAGTATCGCAGCTAGTAAGACCGAGGCGCAGCACATTACTATTTTAAATCGAAGAGAATGCTTTTTCTTTCCTTTCTCTTCGTTGCCTTTGCAATTATCGATGAATTCTTCTTCCATTGTTACTTTTACATCTTGTTCTGTAATGCTCTGGCCATTCTCATTCTCTTCCTGCACCGATACAACGTCTTTATTCTCTTCGCCTTCCATATCCACAAATCTCCTTATCATTTTATATTTGATACCGTGTAAAACTTTTTTTATTATAACACAAGTAATTCAAATTAAAATGGGATTTTTTGTTTCTTAACACATTAATCAGATAATCTTAAGATTTGGTCATCCTCTATATGAATATCGTAAGAAATTGACTCCATATACCTATTAAATTGGGCCACTTCCTTTGGATCCGTTACCATGGAAGTCAATCCTTTCACCGCTTTACATGGATACATAGCTAACTTAAGTTTTCCACTTTCGTCAATGATTAGTTTCACCATTGCAGTGTCCGTTGTCTTTCTGCTAAATATAAAATTACCAAGGCTATAGACAATAGGTTTATCTTTATAGAATTCTACTCCTTGAAGGCTATGAGTATGGGTTCCCACTACAATATCTGCTCCAAAATCAATATATTGTTTTCCCATATTCTGTTGATAAGCTACCGGTCTTTTTGTATGTTCAACACCCCAATGCACATAAACAACCACAAAGTCAGCCTGTTTTTTAGCTTCTTTAATCAGTTCACAGGTTACCGTAGGATCATAGGTGGAAAGCATCCCTGGTCTAGTAGCAGTTGCATACCACTCCACCACTGGAAGTACCCTACTTGCTCCAATAAATGCTATCTTATGACCATTTACATCAAAGTATTCAATCTGCTTTGCTCGGTCAAGATTCTTTCCTGCTCCGATATACTTTATACCGGCATCATCTAGTGTAGTAAAGGTATCAAGAAGTGCATCTGTCCCATAATCAAGCGCATGGTTATTAGCCAATGAAACAATGTCCACTCCCATATCCTTGAAGATACTCACATATTCCGGACTGGTTCGAAAGGTGTACTCCTTATCCTTCATAGGTATTCCACGTTTACTAAAAGGAAATTCCTCGTTTATCATATTAATATCAGCATTAAATAGAAGTTCATAAAGCTTATCATCTAATAATCCTTTTATCCCTGATCTTTCATAGTTATGAATCATATAGTCAGTAAGTAGTACGTCCCCTGTAAAGGTTATTACTGTATCCTTTTTAGGGACAACGCTTGGCGAATGATCAGATTTAGGTATTGTAGGCTTTGATGTCTCAGGCCTTTTTGTCACGGATTCAGGCGTTCCAGTCTCAGATGAGATGGTTGGTTTTGGTGTATGCTTAGCGGTTGGTTCCGAAGTAGTCTTATTGTAGATATTTACTACTGCAAAAACTACCAAAAGTAGCAGTATATCCAACACAATAATAAATATACCTCTTTTTTTCATACAGAAACCTCACCTTCTATGTACACCAGAAAAGTTATTACCTTTCCGATGCTAATATAATATTAACGTTTACTTAAATATCCCAATATCTTTATAATGTAATCGAATACACGGACAGTTGAACTTATGCTAAGTCTTTCCTTTGGTGTGTGTACATCAAACATATCAGGTCCAATGGATACAATGTCAAGGCCAGGAATCCTGTCAGAAAAAATACCACATTCCAAACCGGCATGAATGGTTTCTACGATTGGTTTACGGTGAAATTCCTCTTCATATAGTTCTATACATATATCACGTAATTTAGAGCTATGTTTATATTCCCAAGCAGGATACTCCGCTTCAGTCATATAGTTACCCCCCAGATACTGGGTAAAGAAAGCAATCTTTCCAGACAGATATTTCTTATAACTGGCTACGCTGCTTCTGACAGAATAACTAAATAACGCTTGGCTTTTATCAATCTTACAAATACCAAGATTCAAAGAACTTTCCACTAAACCTTTGATATCTGCACTCATTGTCTGTATACCATTTGGTACATAGGTAATAAATAGAAGAACTTTTTTAAAACTTTCCTTAGAGATGCATGGGTATGTTCCTTTATCTCCAACACTAATAATCATTGTAAAATCGGGTTCACTGATAGCTTGTTCCTTCTGAAATACTGCTTTGCATTCTTCCAACCTGCTAACAAAGGCGGATACTTCATCCTCTTTTACCACAAAGTTCATTTTTGAAATACTTGGTATCGCATTATCCTTCTCTCCACTTTCCATATTGGCTAGGGAATAAGTATGACCCATCAAAGAAGTCATCATACGTGCAGAAAGAATCGTGGCATTCGTACGGTTCTTTGTGATATCCGATCCACTGTGTCCACCTTGAAGTCCCATTAAACAAACCTTAACCTCTACACCAGATACCATTTCCTGTTCCATCAAAAAGGTGGAAACAGCGGTCAACCCACCGGCACAACCAACAAGGATGCTAGACTCTTCTTCCGTATCCAAATTAATCATATAGTTAGCTTTTAAAGATGATGTATCTAGAGCATTAGCACCAAGTAGACCAATCTCCTCATCGGTTGTTATAATTACTTCAAGACGTGGGTGTACAATCTCATCACTGTCAAGTATTGCAAGTGCATAAGCAATAGCAATTCCATTATCTCCACCAAGGGTAGTCTTGTCTGCTCTAATTAAGTCTCCCTCAACATGAAGAGTGATAGGATCCTTTAAAAAATCATGATTAGACTCCGGTTCCTTTAAGCATACCATATCCATATGTCCTTGAAGGATTACGGTGTCCTCTGTCTCACAACCCTTGGTAGCTTCTTTGATAATTACCACATTTAATGCTTCATCTCTTATATAGGAAAGGCTGTGTTCTTTGGCAAAGGCAACTAAATAATCACTGATGCCCTGATTATTTTTAGATCCTCTTGGAATAGAACTGATTTCTTCAAAATACCTAAATACCTTTTTGTAGTCAATTGATTTTATTTCGTTTGTCATATCTCTTCACCATTCTTTCTTAAAATTTCTTTTTCATTTGTTTGCATCTAAATAAGTTATCAATCTAATTATACTCATATTTTTCCCCTGTTTGCAATGGATATATACAAAAAGCAATTATGCCAGCACATCTTCTATCATACTCACACAATTGCTTTTACTCATCTAATATCCTGCTGATACTTTTAGTATCTTCTATTCATTGTCACATTAATTCTTAAAGGAGTGAATTGGTGCAGGGATTCTACCACCACGGGCAATAAATTCCTCACAGCTAAAGTTGTTTACCGGCATAATAGGGGCATATCCTAACAATCCACCAAATTCAGCAGTATCTCCTACTGTCTTTCCAATTACAGGAATAATACGAACCGCTGTTGTCTTTTGGTTTACCATACCGATTGCCATCTCATCTGCGATGATTCCAGATATCGTAGAGGCTTTGGTATCTCCTGGAATAGCAATCATATCTAGTCCAACTGAACATACACATGTCATGGCCTCTAATTTCTCTAAAGACAATGCACCTGCCACTACAGCATCAATCATTCCTTGGTCTTCACTGACAGGAATGAAGGCGCCACTTAATCCACCAACATATGAGCTGGCCATAACGCCACCCTTCTTCACTTGGTCATTTAACATAGCTAAGGCAGCCGTAGTTCCTGGTGCTCCTGCATGCTCTAAGCCCATTTCCTGGAAGATTTCAGCAATACTATCTCCAATTGCAGGAGTTGGAGCCAAGGATAAATCAATAATTCCAAACGGAATATTTAATCTTTTAGAGGCCTCTAACGCTACTAACTGTCCTACACGGGTAATCTTAAAGGCTGTCTTTTTAATGGTCTCGCACAAGGTACCAAAATCAGCCCCCTTACAGTTTTCAATTGCTTTCTTTACAACTCCTGGACCACTTACACCTACATTGATGATTGCATCACCTTCAGTTACACCATGGAATGCACCGGCCATAAATGGATTGTCATCTGGGGCATTACAGAAGACCACTAGTTTGGCATTACCAAGGCTATCAAAGTTCTTTGTTCGTTCAGAAGTCTCAAGGATGATTTCTCCTAATAGCTTAACAGCATCCATGTCAATACCAGTTTTCGTAGAACCTACATTAACGGAGCTACAAACTAATTCTGTTTCTGCCAAAGCCTGAGGAATACTTCGAATCAGATATTCGTCACTTTTTGTCATTCCCTTAGATACCAATGCTGAGTATCCACCTAGGAAGTTTACACCTACTTCATGAGCCGCCCGGTCTAGTGTTTTTGCAATACTCACAAAATCCTCAGGGCATTTACATGCGCTAGCACCTACCAAGGCAATTGGGGTAACGGAGATTCGTTTATTTACTATAGGTATTCCATATTCTCTCTCAATAGCTTGGCCGGTCGAAACTAGATCTTTAGCAACTGTTGTAATTTTCTTATAGATTTTTTCATTTAAACGATCCAGATTTTCATCAGCACAGTCTAAAAGACTAATACCTAACGTAATGGTACGAACATCTAAATTCTCCTGCTGGATCATTTTATTGGTTTCTAATACCTCATATATATTAATCATAGCAGCTATCCTTCCTATATTCTATGCATCTTATTAAAGATATCCTCGTGCTGAGATCGAATAATAACTCCAATTTCCTCACCTAGTTCCTTTAATTCATCTGCTATGACATCAGATTGCTTCACTGCGCCATTGGCATCCACTACCATCATCATATTAAAATATCCATCTACGATAGTCTGAGAAATATCCATAATATTAATATTATTATTCGCTAAGTATGTACACACTTTAGCGATAATACCTACACTGTCCTTTCCTACGACAGTAATAATTGTCTTTTTCATGTAATATCCTCCTGAATTATATTTATCTATATATAACAGATTTCTACATATTTGGCAAGAAATACTTCTTGCCAGATACGTTTATACCGTTATGAAAGAAGATGGCTCTTCCCTCTTTGCTACGATTAATTTACATTTACTTAATATATCCGACTTATACTGCTCTAATTCGTACTTCACTGTTTCATATGCCAAATCAGGATAATTATTCTCTTTGCTCAAGTGCCCAAGTACAATATCTTTTAGCCCTTCATGATAGATCTGACAAATAAGCCTTCCTGAATTCTCATTAGACAAATGTCCCAAATCACCTAAAATTCGTTTTTTTAATACATAAGGATACCCTCCAACCTGAAGCATATGAACATCATGATTAGCCTCAAGTAACAAAGCGTTGCATCCTGTCAGTTTTGATATAATATAGTCGTTATAGGTTCCCATATCTGTTGCAATACCAATCTTTGTGTCCCCATGTACAAAAGTATATGCTACCGGATTAGAAGCATCATGAGAGATAGTAAATGGGTTAATCGTAATATCATCTATAATAAACTCTACATCAGGTTCTATAACACGTACCAATCCTTCCGGAATGTAACCTACTGTGCTGGAGTGCAACATAGCATTAATCGTTTCCACAGTACCATAAATAGGTACCTTATATTTTCTGGCAAGAACTCCAATTCCCTTAATATGGTCACTGTGTTCATGGGTAATTAATAAGCCCTTTAGTTTCTCAGGGTTAATATCCATGGCAGTCAGACCTGCAATCACTCGCTTACCACTAATTCCGACGTCCACCAGTAAATTAGTATCCTCATTGCCGACATAAATGCAATTTCCACTACTCCCACTGGCAATACTATATAAATTCATCTTACCCATCCTTTTATTCCATTTTAATCTATGACATTATAACATAACATTTCACCCAGTGCTATAGAAAATATTTTTGAGTGTCACAATATGACAGGAAATGCCTAGCATGCTACCATCAAGGAAGGATGCAAATCGGTATGATTTACCGAATCTGCATCCTTCCTATTAGTAAGAAGTATCCTATCATTTTTCACAGGAATTTCTCTTTATTTTCTATTAACTGCTCTTTGTATTTCTTCACTATCTATTGTAATACAACCACGTCCAGCCTGTTTAGAATAATACATGGACCAATCCGCCCGGCTTAAAAGCTCCTCGGGATTCTTACAGGTTTCCGGATACGAAGTCAAACCCATACTAACATCAATATCTACAATTCCCGATGAATGTTTTAATTGCATATTTCGTATTTTTTGATGTAAATCTTGAATAATACGATAAGACTCCTCCACATTTTTATTTGGAAAGATTATTACGAATTCTTCTCCGCCATAACGTCCAATAATACCACCATTTTCTTTTGCAGTAGTCCATCCTAACTTAGCTATGGTCTGAATCGCAACATCCCCAAATCCATGACCGTAATTGTCATTGATGCTTTTAAAATAATCAATATCGAATAAGACAACTGATACACACTGATTATTACGTACCGTATTCTTAATTGTTTCCTGAAACATCCTAGTAAGGAATCTTCTATTATAGATGCCTGTCAATCCATCACGAATTGCCATGCTCTCCATTCTTTTATATAGGTTAGCATTATTTAAAGCCACCATAAATTGAGACACTATAGCTTCATAGAAAGATTTATTGTCATAGAAATAATCATAGGTAGAATCGCCTACATACAAAGCTCCTATCACCTTTTTATCCTTCACTAAGGGTACAATCAGTATAGAACCTAGCGAATTATCTTTTATAAAGTCGTATCGATTAGCCACATGATTGTCCACATATGTCTTACCCTCCCTAATATACGGGTCGAAGCAAAAGTTCTCAATATGATTAATCAGAATTTGCCGATAATTGTTCTGAATTTTCGTTTTAACTTTATAGAAAACCTTTCGGTTAAAGGTCGCATTCGGATATAAGACGATCGCACATACCTCTACCTTCATTTTATCAAGGATTGATTCTGTAATTAGTTGCATTACCTTCCCTAATTCTAATGAGGAAGAAATATAAGATATAATCTGGTTTTGAATCATCATTTCTGCATTCACATTGTTAATCTTCTGATACGCAGACTCTAACTTTACCTTCTGTACACCCAACAGTTCATTTGCCTTTTTTACTTTTTCCTGATTTTCATTTAATGCATCATTCGTTTCTTTAACATTATCCACCATACGTCTCATACTTAGCAATTCCTCAGTATTCTTAACTAAATACTCCATGAACAACCTCGATATATAGATAAAAGCAATCGACAAATTTGCAAAAAACAAATAAATATAAATAAATTGAGAATCTATTTTTTTCAAGAAAATGTTAGACACTAGAGGGACAAACGTCATTGCTAAAACTATCGTAATAAAACATAGACTTCTTTGAAGTCCTTCATACACGTCAAATACCATATAATATTCAATTATGAAAATAAGAAGTCCAATAATGGCATATACAAAATACAAAAAACAATAGTCAATGGTACAACACATTATGCAAATCGAAACCACTATTTGTATATATCGAAAAACAGCAAATAGAATTATTTTTGCATCTATTTTAACTTTAACCCAATAAACCAGAATAGCTTCCAATAGAAAGAAAGGTAAAGTAATATATAGTGGTATAAGGGTTATACTTTCAACATTTGTTAATAACTGTAGCAGCACCATGCCAACGGCAAAAATAATCCATATAACGTTAAGAGAAGCAAACTTCGTTTGTAATTCGATTCGTTTATCTAGTGTCATGACTACTCCCTCCAGAATAACTGTATTTGATCTCCTCTTGTAAGTTTAGTTGTAAAATCAGCAGGTTCATCATTATCCGTAATCACTAATCTTTTTTCTGTTGCCAAAGATATATCAAATGGATATACATCCAGAATGTCCACTAGCACATACTCCTTTTTCCCGATTAATTCAACCTTTGTTCCATTAATATTTACCCAGAAGTTTCCTTTATCCATGGAACCATCCTTCTCTTCTTCATACTTATCTGATTCTATCGTTTCTCTTTTATCAGCAGGAATCGTAATCCTATAATGTTCAAACAAGGTATCTTCACAATGAGCTTCCACACCATTGATTTGAATATCTATCTGATAATCGATATCCATATAATCGATTAGCCATTCTAATGTGTAATAATTAAGCACCGTTACCTTATCTTGTGGTTTAATCTGATACTTCTGATCCACTAGAGTTTTGTTAACCTCAACTTTACGCGGGCAGGATATCTCTATTCCATTCACTATAAAAACAAGTGGATGTTTTACTTCCTCTAAATCTCCAACCATCTGAGACGCATCTTCTCCCTTCTGGGAAATGGTAATCTCGATTACATCGTGTGGATTTAAAGGAGTAGATAAATTGGCTTCTTTCTTGTTGACATAAATATTAGAAGCCTCTCCCGGAAGTCCTCTGACAACCTTTTGCTCTCCATTTAACTGATATTCAAGGCTGGCCCCTCTCTTTGGAAATAAGTCCAAGGTAGGGATCCCAACAGCCGCAGTAGCATCTAACACAGTTAAATGACCATTGTCATATAACTTCACAATTTCTCCATTCACTGTTACAAACACAAAATTATTACGTTTCTCATAGTAATTAAGACAAATTCCTATTGGTGTTACAATCATAGAATCCTTTTTAATGCTGGTGTCTATAAAATCCACCATACGAAGTACTTCCTGCCCTCTTAGGGCAACTCTATCTTTACTGAGACCCAAATATTCTCCTAAAGAGTCAATAAAGGCAGGCAGTTTGCCACCTCCTCCGACAACAAACACTGCACTTACTGAACTACCACCATTTAACTCAATAATCTTATCAGCGATTTTCTTTGTAATCAATCGAATGATATCATCCATTTCTCTGATTACTTCACTAACAAGTAATTTATGGGAAATTCCCATAATATCTTTATAGGATACTGATTTTCTCCTTAAACAAGCCTGCTTTATTTTCTCTGCAGCGTTAAACTCAACTAGATATTTCTTTGCTATGTACTCTGTAATCTCATCACCGGCAAACGGAATCATTCCAAAGGCTATTATGCTACCATCCTTAGTAATCGAGATATCACTGGTCCCGGCACCCACGTCAACTAAAGCCAGATTAAGTAGGCGAATCTGCTCTGGAATAGCTACCTCCATGGCGGCTATTGGTTCCAAAGTGAGATTAGCTACTGTTAACCCTGCATTTTCCACACATCTGTATAAGCCATCTATTACTTCCTCAGGAAGGAAAGTCGCAAGAACCTCTGCGCCAATCTTACTTCCTTTATGACCTTCTAAGGATAACATAATATAGTCATTAATCGTATATTTTACAACTGTATATCCGACACAATAATACTTAAAATCATCCTTTAATTCTCTTTTCTTTAAGAGATCATATGCCTGTTCGATACCAAGCATCTCCAAAGAATGAATATATTCCTTCGAAATAATAGTTTCTGCCTCAAAGGTGTATGTAACATTTGTAGTCACTGTTTTAAGGACGCGCCCCGCTGCAGCAATACAAACCTCTTTTAAAGAAATCCCCAATTGATTTTCAAGCTGTTTTTTAACTTCAGAAATGGTCTTGCTTACAGCACTAATATCATGAATCTGTCCATCTAACATTGCTCTTGTCTCATGTTCTTTGGAAACCTGTGCTATGACTTGAAATCGATTGTCACTATTCTTGTAACCAACAGTACCCACGATACTTCTGGTACCAATATCTAAACCAAATACATACTGTTTTGGATACTTTGTCATTTCCATATACAGCCCCCATGTTCCATAGTAAAAAGCGACAACAAAAAATAACTATAATATGTTATTATATCATAATTATTCCAAACACTCTAGCATATTTTGTATTTGGTTAGAGATATTTTTCATGTTACCACTATTCTCAATAATATTTGTTGTATATTTACGAAATTCCTCATCTGTCATCTGTTTTTCTAGTATTGCGTCTATTTTCTCATTCGAATAACCTCGACTACTAATAAGTCGTTGACGTCTCGCCTGTTCCTCAGCTACCACTACCCATACTACATCACAGAATTTATCATAATTCACCTGAAACAAAAGGGCTGATTCTACGACAACTAGATGATACTGTTTTGTTTCTCGAATCCTTTTTATCTCTTCTAATATAAATTGTTCTACATAAGGATGTGTTAAGGAATTAAGAAGTGCCAATTTTTCACTATTCTCAAATACCATTAACGCAAGCTTCTGTCTGTCAAGACACTTATCCGCACCAAGGACAGTTGTTCCAAAGGTCTCCACGATAAGACGATAGCTTATCTGTCCAGGCTCCATCAGTTCTTTTGCTACTTCATCACTGAAAATAACATAAGCATGATACTTATCCCGTAGTATATTTGCCACCGTTGTCTTACCACTTCCTATGCCACCAGTTAATCCTATCACCTTCATCTTTATTCACCTAGTTCCTTCCCGAGTGTACATTAAAATAATCATGGCTTTCCTAGTGACAAAATCGAGTAGGGTTTCTACTCGATTTTTCTAAGGTTATTCCATTATTATTTTGCTTCATACCAGTTATTACCTTGATTCACTTCAACAACTAATGGTACCAACAAATCAGCCACCTGTTGCATCTTAGTCTGCATGATACCTTTTACTTCTTCTATCTCTTCTTTATGAGCCTCAACCAATAATTCATCATGAATCTGAAGTAGAAGTCTTGAGCGAAGGCCCTTTTGTTTCAATTCCATATTCACATGAACCATGGCAAGCTTTATGATATCGGCTGCGGTTCCCTGAATTGGAGAATTCATAGCAACCCTTTCCCCAAAGCTTTTCTGCATAAAATTACTAGATGCCAATTCTGGAATCGGACGTTTTCTTCCATAAAGCGTTTTAGAGTACCCCTCTTCTTTAGCAAAGTCCACAATTCTAGTTAAAAATCCTTTTACAGCAGGATAGGTTTCAAAATAACTAGCAATATAATGATCCGCCTCTTTCTTTGTGATACCTAGATCCTGTCCCAAACTAAAACCACCTATCCCATAGATAATACCAAAGTTTACAGCCTTGGCATTCCTTCTTTGTTGGCTGGTAACTTCCTTTAGGGGAGTGTTAAATACCTGACTGGCTGTAATGCGGTGAATATCTTCATCCGTCTGATAAGCCTTTATTAGTCTTTCATCTCCGGACATATGAGCCAGCACTCTTAGCTCAATCTGGGAATAATCCGCATCTAAAAATACATAATCCTCTTTCGGAATAAATACCTTACGGATCTGTCTTCCAAGCTCCATTCGGATCGGTATATTCTGCAGATTTGGTTCTGTGCTGCTGATTCTTCCAGTAGCAGTAATCGTCTGATTAAATTTGCCGTGGATTCTTCCGTCCTCGCCAATATAGACAGCCAATCCATCTGCATATGTGGACTTGAGTTTTGTCAATTGACGATACTCTAACACATCCGCCACTACAGGATAGTCTCCCTTTAACTTATCTAAGATATCTGCATTGGTAGAATATCCGGTCTTCGTCTTCTTTCCATAGGGCAGCGCCAGTTTTTCAAAGAGAATGACACCTAATTGTTTTGGAGAATTTATATTAAATTGTTCCCCCACTTCCGTATAAATCTGCTGTTCTAATTCCGCAATACAGACTGCTAACTGGTCTCCATATGCCTTTAGAGCCTCCTTGTTTACACCGATTCCTCTAGTCTCCATATCATACAGAGTATAGACTAATGGCATCTCAATGGTAGTAAACAGATCCATCATTTTCTCTTGTTCTAACCGATTTGTCAGAACAGAATAGGCTTTCATCGCAACATAACTTTGATAACAGCACCATTTGATAAAGGTTTCTATGGAATCCTCCATAACCTGACTGATACTGCTTTTTCCAAATAGCTCAACCTGACTCGATACAGTCATACCAAGATAATCTCTAGCCACATCATCGTAGTAGTAAGTATCCTTCAATGGATTCAATAAATAAGCTGCAATGGCACAGTCAAATAAGTTACTGTTTTCATTGGCCTTAATATGAGACAATTGTGCCTTTAATCCAATGACTGACAATAATTTGTTATGTTCAATTAATTGATTAATCTTGTCTAACAGATAGCCTACAGTAATAAATCCCTCTGGCACAATCACAGCAACATTATTGTCTTCAAGAGCCACTGTTACAGCGATAATACATCCTTGGTCCTCTATAATTTGACATCCGACAGGACCTTTAGACTCTTCTGCCTTTTTAAAATAGGCTTCTGCATCATTAAGCTCATTAATACATCTAAAATGTTCCTCTATCTCATTGCTCACCTGGGCCGCAGTTGAGAATCTTGCCAGCATATTCTTAAATTCCAGTCGTTTGAAGAGCCGAAAGGCATCTTCATTATACATGTCATCAAAGGTAGCTTCTTCAATGTTATAGTCTAATTCACAGTCTGTCTTAATGGTGGCAAGGATTTTACTTAATTGAGCCAGATCATAATGAGTTTCTAAATTCTCTTTCGCTTTCTTAGGAAGAATCTCCTCAATATGATCGTGAGCATTTTCAATCGTTTTAAATTCTGTTAAGATCTTGGTAGCCGTCTTTTCACCAATTCCCGGTACTCCTGGTATATTATCAGAAGCATCCCCCATCAATCCTTTTAAATCAATAATTTGCGCGGGTGTAACACCATATTTGTCAATAACATCCTGAGTGTTATAATCTTCAATCTCTGTTCCACCTCGTTTTGTCTTAGGAATCCTTATCTTAATACGATCGGATGCTAGTTGCAACAAATCTCGATCTCCAGAAACAAGGCTCACTTCATAACCCTTTGCTTCTCCTAATCTGGCAAGAGTACCTAAAATATCATCTGCCTCAAAGCCCGGTCTTTCAATAATTCTAATATTCATAGCCTGTAAGACTTCTTTCATTACAGGAATCTGCTGTCTTAATTCATCTGGCATCGGCTTTCTGGTGCCTTTATATTCTTTATACATCTCATGGCGAAAAGTCGGTGCATTTACATCAAAGGCAACAGTCAGATAATCTGCCTTCTCTTCCTCCATTATTTTAAACATAATACTTAAAAATCCATAGATTGCATTGGTATGCAACCCCTCAGAATTGGACAAGTCTGGGATGCCATAAAAGGCTCTGTTTAAAATACTATGTCCATCAATTAAGAGAAGCTTCTTACTCATAGTTGTCGTTTTCCTCCTTGTATCTAACATACACTTTTCTCAGTCACCTCACTTAGGGCTCCCTTCTACTTAACCTGTTCTGCCGTATTCTTTATATTCACAGGAACATCATTTACTGATATCTTTTTTAGTGTAGTTATATCAATATTAGTATGGGACAAGGTCTCAGAATCAATCCCATAATTTTGTTTCATATACTCATCTATTCGCGTCTTACGGTGTTTAAAAAAGTAGGTTGGTAAATCAAATTCACTTTTTCCCTCGCTTCGATAAATGAGATTGTCCTGAACTTCTTCCAGATTAATACTTAAAGTACTAACTACCATAACTACAATAAGTAATAGTAGAAAGGATATGCGTCTAAAAATATAAGCACTATGAAAATGCCTTATTTTATCCTCATTTAATGACAATGTATTCAAAAATTCTTCATGATAATTCACTGCTATATTATCATCTTCATCCAAGCGGCGAAATCCTTGAAACACGATATAATATACTTCCAATTCCTCCATACAATCTGGGCATTGTTCCACATGCAACAAAAAATCTTCTAAAGTATTAACATCCAGCTCATTATGAACATATTTATTTATCAATGCCTGTGCTTCATGACAATCCATAAAAAGACCTCCTCTTGCATATGAATTCATTATACCCTTTTCCTATACAAAACTCAATAAACAAAGAGTTTTTGTTCCTTACCTAATCTAAATCCCACACTATACTAATAATTTATTGTTTCCCAATCCCAAACAAACGTCACAAGGTGACAAGTGTACAAAGAGGTCTTTCCAATATATTAAAAAAAGTGCCGCACTGGTCACTTATCGACTAGTGCGGCACTTCACTTTCTACTATCTAGCTAATTATTATTCATTAAGCTTTTTTACCTCTTTTAGCAATTATAATGCTACAACCTAACAACATAATCATACCACCAATAGTATAATATACTTCTACTGGAGTAGTTCCAGTCTCAGGAAGATTAGCTGGTGTATCATCATCATTAATATCAATGGTAGGTTCCTTAGAAGGTCTTACAGTCGGTCTTACAGTCGGTTTTGCAGGAGATTCAGGAATAGGATTATCAATAATTACTACTACTGGAGTAGCATTGTACTGAGCTACAACTGTTAAATCTGCTGTAATGTTGGTAAATTCTTTATCCCAGCCTTTGAAACTATAAGTGTACTTAGTGGTAGCTGCTTTTACAGGCGTATTACCTGTATAAGTTGCATCTTCACCATAGTTTACAATGTCGGTACCAAGAACTTTTGTTCCATTCTCATCTACAAAGGTTACGGTAAAGGTCTTTACTGAAGAAGTCATGTTAACTTCTTCGTCCTTCGTTACATTGGTGTAATTGCCTACCCAGTCACTATAATTTCTGGATTCTTCTTTTGTAACCTCTGGAGCTGTTGCATCTTTGCCATACTCTACAGTCTCTTCTTTTTCAACTTCTCCATCTAACTTAAAGGTTACGGTGAAGGTCTTAATGGAAGAAGTCATGTTAACTTCTTCGTCCTTCGTTACATTGGTGTAATTGCCTACCCAGTCACTAT
>JAEYPA010000126.1 GCA_023411225.1 Bacillota bacterium | reverse complement strand
ATAGCTTCCTTCTCCGGACAAATAAGCCATTACAATCTCTTTCTTTAATTCATAACTATATTTTGCCATAAAAATACCGACCTCCCAATCGTTAGATTTTTAGGTCTAACTTTTGGGGGTCGGTACATAGTCTACTTAAGGGGAATTTTTGTAACATACCAACTAAGGTGAATCTCACCCAATAGGAGAGGGGGGGATTTAGGGAAAGCAACAAGAATAAATCTTTCATTATCATCAAAAACATTTGACAAAAGGGCATTTGTGTAAATATAATGAATAGAATGTATTTTTATCAAAATATGGCATAAAAAAGTATTATTTAACATTAAAAAGTACATATGAAATTCCATGATTGAAAGAAAAATTAAAAGGAGCGTAAAAATGGTAGATCAAGAGTTGTTAAAAGAGTCACTAAAGCCTGTTATTAATTTGTTAGATCAGTGTCCAACTGGCATCAGAATTCCATCTAATTGGGAGGCACCTGAGGGATATAGATTGGAAATATTGGATGTTGCAGGGGTACCGGTAGAACATCTAGTGCCAAATAATGATAATGGAAAAGTTATTTTGCAATTTCACGGTGGTGGATTTCTTTATTCTTATTTAGATAATTACAGAGATGTTGCATGTATGTACTCGAAAGTAGCCAATGGTGCCACAGTATATAGCGTAGATTATAGAGTTGCGCCACAATACAGATATCCTTGTGCACATGAGGATTGTTTGAGTGTATATAAATGGTTATTAAGCAAGGGTATAAAAAGTGAAGATATCATAATTGTTGGTGATTCTGCAGGTGGCAATCTAGCTCTTTCCATTCCTTTACAGGTTCGCGATCAGGGTATGCCTCTTCCTAAAGCGGTTCTTGCTTTGTCACCATGGGCAAATCTAAAGGGAGAATACAAAGCGCGAACAGAAAATTATGAAAAAGATATTATTCTTGGTAAGTATGGTATAAAAATGGGAGAAGGAGTTTGGGATCCTACTTATTATACGGAAGAAGAGAATTTTAGTAACCCTTATGTTTCACCTGTATATGGGGATTATACAGATTTTCCAGATGTTCTCATACAAGTTGGTTCATTTGAATTGCTATTAGACGATGCAAAGGCTGTAGTAGAGAATGCCGTTGCCAAGGGAGTTAATGCTACTTTAACAGTATATGAAGAGATGTCACATGACTTTCAGCTATTTCTGCCAAGCCTAGAGGAAACGAATAACGCTTGGTATGAGATTCATAATTTCCTATGTAAAGAATTTGAATTACTATAGATAAACTAAGCTGCAAAAGGACTTACTATGTAAGGAGTTCTGGAACTCACTCTCATTGTCTGTATTATGTCGGATTCGGCGCAATAGAGATAAGGGGAGTGGGTTTTTTAATTGATTAAGATAATAAATATCTTACTTTTAAAAGAAAAAATTGGTATAATAATTGCTGATAAAACAATGATTTGGGGGGGAAGTAAGTATGAAGCTAAGGATGATAAGAAAAAGAATTATAATATGGCTAATAATAATAGCCTCTTTTGCTATACTTGATATTGTGCCTGTGCTGGCTCAAGGAGTTTCTTTGAGATACTGGGTTAAACTTGGGTTCCCTAATCCTATAAAAGTACTCGAATATAGGATAGATGAGTATCCGGGACATTCCTTAGAGTGTATGCGTTTCCCAGATCAACTAATGGAAGATATGGATGGCAAAAGGGCATTAGAGTATAGGGAAAAAGGATCAGGAATAGCCATAAATGGATATCATCTTCATATTGGAGATTCAAGAGAGCATGTTATAGATGAATTCTTCTATTCTAATCCAGATGGCAATGGCACACAGTATGAGCTAGGTTGCTTTTTTTGTGAACCGGAAAGTTTCCTAACATTCCATTTTAGCTATGATAAAAGTAATACATTAATTAAGATGATAATTACAAAAGGAATGATGTAAGAGGAAGATTACATAAAAAAATCGACTATTTTGTTAGTTTGAGATAGAATTAAACTAAGAGATGTGTTGTTACTGTAGAAATATTAGTTTATAGAATTTAGGTGAAAGAATGTATCGTTTACTTATTATAGAAGATGACAGGGGTATTGCAGAGGCACTGGCAGAGCAAGCGGGTAAATGGGGACTAGAAGTAAGATGTGTGGAAGACTTTCGAGGTGTCATGGAAGAATTTACTGCGTATCAGCCCCACTTAATTTTACTGGATATCTCTCTGCCATTTTTCAACGGTTACTATTGGTGTAGTGAGATTCGTAAAATATCCAAGGTACCAATTATTTTTATTTCTTCAGCCTCAGATAATATGAATATTGTCATGGCAATGAATATGGGCGGGGACGATTTTATTCCAAAGCCCTTTGACCAAAGTGTGTTGATGGCAAAGGTGCAGGCAATGCTTCGCCGGACCTATGATTTTGCACCTGATATGCCGATTCTTACCCATCGAGGAGCATTCTTAGATACAGGAAAGAATGCATTGACCTATCAGAATCAGACAATTGATCTGACCAAAAATGAATATCGTATTCTCCTTAGCTTGCTGGAGAATAAGGGGCAGGTAGTCAGCCGTGAGAAGCTAATGGAGCGGCTATGGGAAACCGATTCCTTTGTGGATGAGAACACCTTAACAGTTAATATTAATCGTCTGAGAAAGAAGCTAGATATCGTGGGGCTGAATGGATTTATTACGACAAAATTTGGAGTTGGCTATCTCATTGAGTAAAGTAGAAAGGGTGTTGGGATGAAATTATTTCTTTTATATCTAAGTCAGATAAGGAAGGGAATCCTTCTTTACTTGACCTTTGGAATCATCTTCGCCATCACATTCCTTCTGTATCATCTTCCTTTGGAAGCAGTTCTCTATCCAGCTGGTCTTTGCGTAATTGTTGGAGTGGGCTATATCATCCAAGGATATATGCATATACGTCGCAGACATAATGAACTTCAGGAGCTACATAAAGTGACAGCGACTATGATTAATCGATTCCCTACAGCGGTGGGAATTGAGGATGCGGATTATCAGGAGATTATCCACCTTCTTTTGGAGGAAAAGGCTCATCTTGAGACTATGATGAATAATCGATATACCGATATGATCGATTATTATACAGTTTGGGTACACCAGATTAAGACACCGATTGCTTCCATGCGACTTACTTTGCAGAATGAAGACACGGAGTTCTCTAGAAAATTAATGGTAGAGCTATTTCGTATCGAGCAGTATGTGGAAATGGTTCTTGCATTTTTGCGGCTGGGTTCGGTAACTAATGATTTTCTCATTAAGGAATATGAATTAGATGCTATGATCCGACAGGCTGTCAAGAAGTATTCTGGCGAATTTATTGAAAGAAAGATTCGTTTAGACTATAAACCAACAGCTATTGTTGTGGTTACGGATGAGAAATGGTTTTCCTTTGTCTTGGAACAGTTACTTAGCAATGCACTTAAGTATACCAGACAGGGCTGTATCAGCATTTACTTAAAGGAGTCTCATATTCTTTGTATAAAGGATACTGGAATTGGAATCGCTGCGGAGGATCTGCCACGTATCTTTGACAAGGGATATACCGGATATAATGGGCGCTGTGATAAAAAAGCTACAGGACTTGGCTTATACCTTTGTAAGACTATTTGCAGGAAACTGGAGCATACCATAACAGCCACTTCTTCACTTGGTCAGGGTACCATAGTGCAGATAGATTTAAACCAATATCACTTAAGCAAAGAGTGACTTTTTACAACAATTATAGTTAAATTAAAAGACGATAGGGGCAAAAATGAGTAAAAATGCTATCATACTTCTTCATGAGATTTATGGAATGAATACATTTATAGAAGAGATTTGTGAAAATTATAGGGATAAGGGATATGATGTTTTTTGTCCGAACTTAATTGACAGACAGCCATTTCATTATGAGGAAGCTCAAAAAGCATATGAGTATTTCATGAGAACAGGTGGATTTTCTAGATCAGAGGCAATATCCGCTACTGTTACTCAACTGAAAGAAAGTTATGAAAAAGTTTTCTTGATTGGTTTTAGTGTAGGTGCAACGCTTGCGTGGAAATGTTGTGAAAATACCCCTTGCGATGCAATAGTAGGATATTATGGTTCACGAATCAGAGATTATACACAAATGAATCCAAATTGTCCGACACTCTTACTTTTTTCACAAGAAGATGCTTTTGATGTTCATACAGTAGTTGAACAACTACAAGAGAAAGCAGATTTAGAGACACATGTTTTTCCAGCCAAGCATGGTTTTATGGATTGTTTTTCACCTAACTATGATAGACAATGTGCTAAAGATGCAGAGAACCTGATGGTTCGGTTTTTATCAGGAACTTGCTATAAAGATATATAAGGAGTTAAGGAAATCTACTCCAATCTTACAAAAGTGTAAGAAGTGAGGCGGGAAATGTAAGGCGATTCGATGGCGTTACATTTCCCCTTTTTGATACAATAACCACGAAAGAAAGAAATGGAGGAAACAAAGATGAGCATTTTGGAAGTTAATGGCCTAAAAAAAATATATTCCACCCGATTTGGTGGAAATAAAGTGGAAGCTCTTAGAAATGTTAATTTTAGTGTGGAGCAAGGGGAATATGTTGTGGTTATGGGAGAGTCAGGCTCAGGAAAGACAACTCTGTTAAATATACTGGCGGCTCTTGATAAACCTACCAACGGAACGATACTGTTAGATGGCAATGATCTGGCAAAGATTAAGGAGTCAGCAATGGCTACTTTTCGGCGTGACAACTTGGGATTTGTATTCCAGGACTTTAATTTGTTAGATACCTTTAGCTTAGAGGACAACATTTATCTTCCACTGGTTCTGGCAGGGGTATCTTATGAAAAAATGCATTCCCGCTTACAGCCAATTGCTGCAAAGCTTCATATTACTGAATTATTAAAGAAATATCCCTATGAGGTATCTGGAGGACAGAAGCAGCGGGCAGCAGTAGCCAGAGCCTTAATCACCAATCCTAGGCTGATTCTAGCAGATGAGCCTACTGGAGCGTTAGATTCTAAGGCAACAGATGAGTTGCTTCGCCTATTTGGTGAGATCAATGCCAGTGGTCAGACAATCATTATGGTGACTCATTCCATTAAAGCAGCCAGCCATGCGGGAAGGGTGCTTTTTATCAAGGATGGAGAGGTATTTCATCAGTTATACCGTGGCAATTGTACCAATGAGCAAATGTATCAAAAGGTATCGGACACTTTGACTTTGATTGCGACAGGCGGTGATCAGGCATGAAAGTAGGATTTTACCCAAAGCTTGCTCTAGAAAGTATCAGAAAGAATAAACGACTATATACACCATATATTCTTACTTGCATAGGGATGGTAATGATGCATTATATTATTAGTTTTTTGCATTATTCAGAGACCATGTCTCATGTACCGAAAGCTGATGTTGCCACCTCTTTGATGGATTTGGGATCAGATATAGTTGCATTTTATGCAGCAATTTTTCTATTTTACACCAATTCTTTTTTAATTCGCAGACGAAAAAAGGAGTTTGGCTTATATAACATCTTGGGAATGGGAAAGCGTAATATAGCTCGGATTCTCTTCTGGGAAGTTATGATTGTAACAGGGTGTGCATTAGGAGTAGGTTTGCTAGCAGGATTTGTAGCATCTAAATTAGCTGAACTTGGTTTGATTAATGCGATGAAGGGAGATGTATCCTATACTCTAGAGATATCTACCAGCGCTGTTGTGAATACTGTTTTGGTATTCCTAATTATATTTGCATTGTTGTTTCTTAACACTCTACGTCAGCTGTGGCGTACCAATGCGATTACCTTATTGCGCAGTGAGAATGTTGGAGAAAAACCACCGAAAGCCAACTGGTTTGTGGGATTGCTGGGAATTGTAATTCTTGCAATTGCCTATTATATTGCGTTGACCATTGAAAATCCTATCTCTGCTATATTATGGTTCTTTATTGCAGTCATACTGGTAAACATTGGTACACAGTTTACCTTTATCTATGGCTCCGTTTGGTTTTGCCGAATTCTGCAGAAGAGAAAGCAGTACTATTACAAGCCCAATCATTTTGTATCAGTCTCCTCAATGGTATATCGAATGAAGCGTAATGGCGCTGGACTGGCTTCTATTTGTATCCTTGCCACCATGGTTTTGGTGATGGTCTCCTCTACCACTTGTCTCTATTTTGGCACAGAGGCCTCTATTTCTTCTAGATATCCGAAGGACATTAGCCTAGAGGTTGAGATGAAGAATGGGGAAGGCTTAACGGAGGATGATGTCGCAGCAATTAGGCAGCAAATAGATCTGATTTGTGACAAATATAGTGTAGCACCAACTCAGGTAGCAGAGTATCCAGTATTATCTTTTCCAGGAGTTCTTAAAGGAAATGTCCTAGAGACAGATATTAAGAATCTTAGTCAATATGATAGGAACACCGATTCTAATGTATGTAACCTCTATTTTGTAAAATTGGAAGATTATAACCGCATTATGGGAGAGAAGGAAACCCTTAAGGCCAACGAAGCTCTATTGTATATGTATCCAAGTGATTATAGTGAGGATGCACTAACCATAAAGAGTGGGCCTACTCTGAACATAAAAAAACATCTGAAAGAATTTATTGCAAATGGAAATGTTGCAAGGAATCTTACTCCTACCATGTATGTTGTAGTGTCTGACCTTGGTAAAGGAATGGATGGTCTGAAAAAACTTAAGGACAATAGTGGAGAGCCGTTTCTTCGTACGAATTGGACCTATGCATTTAATACTAGTATGGACAGTGATGTTCAGATTGCTCTTTGGGAGGATTGTAATAAAGCATTAGAAACCTTAGAGAGTAAGGGACAGAATCATATACTGCGTTATGCCTGTGAAGGACGTGAAAAAAATCGTAGTGACTATTATGCCAGATATGGTAGCCTTTTTGTCCTTGGAATCATTCTTAGTATCGTGTTTATCTTCGCTGCAGTTCTTATCATATACTATAAACAGATATCTGAAGGGTATGAGGATCAAGATCGGTTTACCATTATGCAAAAAGTCGGTATGACCAAAAAGGAAATTAGAAAAAGTATTAATTCCCAGCTGCTCACAGTATTCTTTATGCCATTAATAGGGGCTGCAATACATTTAGCATTTGCATTTCCTTGCATTAGAAAAATACTTTTGCTTTTTGGACTGGATAATGTTCCGTTATTTGTAGTAACTACCGTGTTGAGCTTTTTGTTATTTACTCTCTTCTATATCCTAGTGTATCGCTTTACTTCTAATGCTTACTATAAAATTGTAAGTGGAGGGAG
>JAEYPA010000097.1 GCA_023411225.1 Bacillota bacterium | reverse complement strand
GAACACAATGGCTACTCTCTCCACCCACCGGCAGGGAAGTCCATTCCAGATGTCCTATGGCAATTTGCAGTGCCTCATCCGACGTGCCGTGATAGATAGGAAGACTACACTTGATTTGAGGAATCTCGATATATCCCATAATTCCATTATTGTTGATATTAAGCAGGGAATTATACCGTTCTTTATCCTCGTCAGACAGCTCATAGGTTTGTCCTTTTTGGGCCAAATCCCTGTTATATTGTATTGCTGCCTGCCACATAGCCTCATATTCAGCTTCACTTAGATTTTCCACCGCTTCGCTATAATCATTGACTGCCTTTGATGCGTGAAATGAATTCCAATAATCGCTGACCGTTGGATACAGCAGCAAGGACAATCCCGCAAGAAAAATTAGAGTCAAAATAATATAAGTAACTTTTCCTTTCTTCATCCGAGGCTCTCCTTAATGCTGAATACCTTCCTGGAGTTAGAAACACTCCTGGAAGGTAACAGCCATTTATTATTAGGGAATATAATTGCAAGTTTAATTCTTTGAAGCCATCCGCTTTTTAGTGATTAGTAGAACAATCGCTGTAACAACTAACAGGCTACCTAGTACATAAATGATCTTGGTACCCATACCACCAGTGCTAGGCAGGATAGAACCAGCGTTATTTTCTACTCTGATATTAACATGATTATCGGAATAATCAGCTTCCTTACTATCCACAGTTGCAGTCCATGTGCAGCTATCAATAGTGGCATCGGCGCCAATGACAACTTCAATAGGCTGCGCAAGTTTGTTGTAGCCATCTGGAGCAATAAGCTCAGTAAGGGTATAGGTTCCGGCAGCCAGACCTTCAAGGGTCAGAACACCTTTGCTATCTACATAACCGATGGCATTGATACTAGTAGGTACTGTCTCCTTATCCACTACGGTTACTTTCTCATACATAGTTGAGGTAGAATCGTAACTAGCCTCAGTGTCATCGTCAGGTTCCTCTGCTGTGTAGGTACCATCCTTAAGCATATAATAAGTACCCTTGTCAGAAACCTTAAAGATCTCCTTGTTGATGAGAACTACTTTCATCCCTTCACCAGCAATAGAGAACTTGGCACCTGTCAGTGTCTTAGTCTTATCCTTTGCATCCACCTTGATGAGCTTAATGCCAGTAGCATAGGTCTTGGTTTTGGAGATTGGAGTAATACCAGTCACATCATCCTTATGTGGGATATCAGGTGTATCAGGATCCCCCTTTGGAGTAATATTAGGGTTATTGGAGTATGTCAAAGTAACTTCATTGATATTACCGGTTTGTGTCAGGTTCGCATCCTGATTAAGAGTCGCAGAGTATTCTATGGTAATGGCAGCATTCTTTTGATCTTTGTAATTGATGAAATTTTTGATTGCAATCTGAATAGATGTGGATCCGTCTTGATTCCCAACGGATTTTACAATGAAATCAGTAGCTGCTAACTTCTTCGTTCCAATAGTAATGGACACATCGTTATTGAAAGTGAGTCCCTTGGACATAGTATCATTTAATACATAGAAATACTTGATATAGCCAGTCATGTCAGGAACAGCGGAGGTAATCTTATAAGGGATGTTATCTCCGATATTGGCAGTGTTGGCCTTTAAACCTTCACCCTCATCGATAACCTTTTTGATAGAAGGAACATCAACCTTTGCATTGACTTGTACATTGTTGATAACCTTAAGAATATAGCGCGTATAAGCATCATTAGAAAGATCGGAGTCATTCTTATCCTTTACTAGATAGTAGCCTGGAGTTAGGCCTGTGATGGTATATTGCTTGTTTTCACTGTCATAGGCATTAGAGGTAACACAGGTTTTTGTAAGGTTGGCGCCAGCCAGCTTAGCAAAAGCCTGAGTCTTTTCAGCATCATTTCCATAAGTAGCCAGAACTTCCGCCACATCTTCAGCATTCTCACAATCTTCAAAATCATTCTTAGTGACAGCTTCTTCTTCCTCACCAGTGGTGGTGTTGAAAGCAGTGCTTTCTTTAAGAGCAGACAAAAGTGCGGTGCCGTTAACTCCCGTACCCCAGTCAATGTCAGACAAGGTGTTGCCGTCGGTGCTCAGTTTTCCTTTAAACACCTGATAAGCTTCATAGGTATGATCAGGAACCACTTTGTCACCTTTGACGGTAATGGTATAAGTATCATTGCCTGCTGCGAAAGCAGTGGTGCCCAGTGCAAGTGTCAGAATGACTGACAGCAGCAGGGCATGCATTCTCTTAGTTTTCTTCATACGTATTTTCCTTTCTCTTAATGATTTATCCTTAGTTTTTCTATTAGATACAACCTGACACAATTGTGTTTAGAGGTACATCCTTTATTCATGCCTCCTTTCAAGATTGCATTTCAGTTTGCATCCATAAAAAATAACTCCTGTTATAATCAGTAGCCCACCAATAGAATACCAATAGGTTCCTGATCCTCCGGTTGATGGTAGCTCGTATTCCGAATATTGTACCTGAACAACCGGATGGGTATATAGTTCACTGTAGTATATATTCGTGATAGAATATTCCACATATGCTTTTGTATTGGAATGGAAGCCTGGCTTTCCTGAACTGGTAGCATTGTTCCCGTAATCCGTACTAGGATCACCTGTCACGCCACCATAGCTTTTATTGTTACTCCTGTACTCATCATAAGCCGTCGTGGTGGTCTTAACATTGAAGGAGAGAGTGTAGCGATAACTTGGACTAAAACAGTAGTTGTCTCCAAATATCGCCTGAACAGTTCCCGTCGAGCCAGTCGGGGCATCCGCCGTATCATCAGGGATATAAACCACCCTGTCAAAGATATTGTTGCCATTGTCGTCCTTCTCTCCCTGGTTCGTGCCATTCTGCCACAGCACAGTTTCCTCTCCGGTAAGCAGATTGGTCATTGTAACCTTCACATCAGGCTGATCACTGTAATAACGGACATACTGGCTCAGTTCGTCGGTGATGGTTACACCCTTAGGGTAGAATATAGATTCTAGCTTCAGCTTCAGTTCTGTCATACTGCTGGAAACACTGAAAAACTGACCGTTGCCTCTACTGGCCATGTACTCTAAAACCTCTGGGCTTTGAGATTCGTCCTGGCTAGTTGCGCTGATATCATTGGATACGCCAATGGTAAATACCGTGACACCAGGGTTGGACGAGATAAAGTCATTAAATGCGGTTTTAGATGGTTCTTTACAATATGGATAGTTATTAGTATCGCTATATATTCCGTTGCCCCAACGTTGGCCAATATTGGCATTTGTTAGGCTCGGTGCTGGATAAGTACCCACATCATTCTGATCCACTAAAAAGAATGTTGGTACACCATCCGACATAAAGATCATAATCTTACGTCGACCGTCACCACTTACTTTGGAAAACTGGTCTGTCGCCAGCTTCAGACCGGCCTCATAATTTGTACCGTTGTTATTTTGATTTCTACAGGACACAAAGGTTCTGGTTCCTGTCCAGTCCTGCAGAATACGGCTGTCCGTCGAAGCTCCCGGATAGGAGGTGGAAATCATCCCTCTGCCACGTCCATATTCATTGGTATTGCCATAAAACTGTATCACTGAGACCTTATTATCACTGTTAAGCCCCAGGAAGTATTGGATAAAGCCATTTGAATTAGTGGAAGTTGTGGATCCATTTAAAAACTTTGTAATGGCATCATCACGGCGCATACTGCCTTCCATATCTGTCTTGTTCATACTACCGGAACCATCCACCACAATTAACAGGTCAATTGGTTCCTGTTTACCGGTCATATCCAGATATAAGCGGTAATAATCTTCTCCAGAAAGGCTGGTGTCTGGATTGATATCACCATCATTCAGATAATCTATGGTCTTGTTATGCTCAAACTGTGGAGTATCTCCTTCTGCCGGATTAATAATCTTCTGTTTATTTCCGACGATAGTGAAGGTGGTACTTGGTGTAGCTTTTACTTTCTGATATAGGGTATAAGTAGTCCCATTGCTACTGTTGGTGGCTGTATTGTAATTCATCAAATAACGGGTTCTATCATTCGCAACAGAGGAAATCTTACGGTTATTATAAGAGATCGTCGTTCCGGAGGTACTCGTATGCCAGCTATATCCACCATTACTGTACGTTAATTGTAGATAACGATCTGTATTGACATTCTTTAGAGTAGAATTGTTATAATCCCACTGCATTGCATCCGTCACACCCGTAATCCTATCACCACTAACTGTAACCGAACCTTCACTTAGGATATCGCCGGAACTGTTCTGTACTACCAACGAGTTGCTGTATACCAATACATAGGTATTGCCACTTACAAGGCTGGTGGACTTTTCCCAAGTTGTTCCGGTTGATTCGCTGCTTTCCTTATAATAATATCCAGGAACAGTGGAGTACTCTATGGAATAGTTGCTATTTTCACTCAAATTAGTAAAGCTATGTGACCAGTTGTTACTGCTGTTCAGTGTTGCAGTTAAGGCTGTGGCTGTGCCGTCCTGATAAAGGCGAACTCGAATGTTGTCACCTTTGTGAGCCGAAGTACCATCACTCCATGCCATATTGACAATAACTGTTTTACCACCATCTGACGGTTTCACAACTGTCTCTTCGAAAAGATTCAATTCAGAAAACTGAATCACATTTCCTGACGGTACGTCGAATACAATCTTGTAATACTGGTAAGAACCAGGATGCTCAATGGTGTAAGTATATTCCTTAAAGTTCACGGCCTCCATACCTGGACTGGTGACTGTGTCAAGAGTAGCCCAGCTACTTTGATCACTGGAACCATACAACGTCCATCCGTTTGGTAGTCGACCATAAGCCGCCGTGTCATTTGCTGTAGTAAGTGAATAGGATCCAGCAGTCTTAGCACTGTCAGTCTTGAATATAACCTCAATTTTTGAAGAATTCGGACTGTTTACGCAGTATTTTGTCTCGACAGTATTATCAAAAAGATTGGTATAGGTTTCGTTGGTGAATCCTTCTGGAGAGGCAGAAACCCGAGTCAGGTTAAGCCCCAAGCTTCCATTATTCGCCGCGGCAAGCATCATGTTGCCCACTCCCACATCTTCCATCGGATAATCAGGCTCAGCTACTGGGTGGCATTGGCATTCACAGTCCTCGGTGCATAACTTGTTTCCATCTTTATCATAGCAACTACAGGTGTCAGTTGTGACAGTTGTGTCAGTTGCATCAATGGTGTCTTCACCGATATCAGTTTCACTGGTACTATCTGGTTCCACGTTCTTTTCAATATTTGGATTTTTAGGAAGAACACCGTAACCTAGCAGAGGGAAAGTATTCCATTGATAGTGATTAATCTTTATTCTGTTGTCACTATCACCTTCTACTGTTGTCAGTTCTCCGGTCTGCTGATCAAATTCCAGAATAATTCCTACCTTATCTGGGTTGTTGTCAGGACATTCATCATTGTCAAAGAATGCCAGATCCCCTTTCACAGGTGTGTATTCAGAAGTAGTCCTATATAACTCTTTCTTTTGAAGAGCTTGCTTTAAGCCCGAGCAGCTTTCCTCATAAGGCACATATTCCTCTGCAATTCCCGCATAATTTAGACAGAAAGAGACGAACATAGCGCTCCAATCACCATAAGTATCCCCGTACCAGTCGCCATATCGGGTATAGCCTTTTATAGTCTCGCCATCTTCCATAACGGAATAGTTATCCTTGCTCTCTTTATAGCCAAGCTGTGATTCTGCGATAGCCACAAGGTCATCTGCCCATATACCAGTATGCTTCACACCGTCCATAGTGCTCTCCCAATAGGATTTACTCTCTACATCAGCTTCTGGGTTGGAATAACAAGCTAAGGTATGCTCGTGCAGTTCCTTCTGGCATATCAGTTGCTTTTCAAAACATTCCTCTGTATGAGTATGGTAACAGGCATCTGTATGTACATGAGTTTCCTCTTCCTCACTAATGAGCGATTGCTCATCGGATACTACATCCTCACCACAAATCAGTACAACATCTCCCACTTTATCTGTACTCTCACCATATGGACAGATCTTTTCATATTTATAGCAACCATCTATATCGGTGTGTTCCTTGTGTTCCTCATAACCACAATAGGTTTCTTTCTCCTTCGTAATAGCTGGGAGGATTAATGCGTACGTCGTGCAAAATACAACGATACAGGCAAGTACTGTGACAACAGTATGCCAACGTTTTATACGTCTGTGTACTTTCATCATTTCCATCGCTTGCTGCGACACCATATTCTTTGCCACGATTTCTTCACCTCTCTGGGTTAATTTATCTGTCCGACTTCACGAACTGGCCAAACTCTGAATACAATCTTCCCTACAATCTGTTCTTGTGCCACACAGCCTACCTGTGAACTTCTAGAATCCACAGATACTGCCCGATTGTCACCCATAACAAACCACCGTTCATCCGGCACCTGATATGGAAATTTAATCGAACATTCACCAAGTGCCTTCTCTGTAACATATGGCTCATCAAGCAGTTCACCATTGACAGATACGCTTCCTTCTTCATCTATGTTAATCCAGTCTCCCGGACTACCAATAACTCTTTTTATCAAAAGTTTATTTCCATAATAAAAGGCTACTAGCTCTCCTGTCTCAAAATGACTACCCTTTACACAAGCAACAATCTGTCCATCCTTAAGGGTAGGAAACATCGAGGAACCATATATTTGTAAAACAGGCATCCACAAAGTAGCTACAAGAATTGCAATAGCTGCAACGACAATCAGTACTCCAATTGTACTACGTAGTGTCTTTCTATATTTAGAATTATATTGCAACCGTTCTCGGGCAGCCTCTATCTGTTCTAAAGTTGGAATCTCTGGCACTGTATGTTTATTTCTCATATTTCGATTCCAAACCTCCAGTCTGTATTAAGATACATCAAAAGGAGAGTAACCTCCTCATTAGCGAGACCAAAATAGAAGTAGCCAGCTACATTATCTCGATTTAGAATCGATTGTTGCAGCTGGCTACCATTTAACAGGCCCTATCATAGCTTTGCGTCACCGAGTTTCCTCGGCTTTGCTAATTGAAATTACTGTTCTTATTTTACATATATACTTAGTTCAGAATGAGCTTTAAGTGTTTCCTTGACCTTTTCCTGAAAGTCGGTCCATTTAGCTTCAACTTCTTTGTCCGCGGCATCACATTTCATTCTGCACTCGGTCTCGGTTTCCGTCAGCATTTGTGTACATCGTGTTTCCATCTCCGTACTGGCCTTTTGAATCTGATTTAAGTATTCATCAGCTGCAGCCTGTGCTGCCTCAAATACTCCATTGAGACTCAGGGAGGCCTCAGCAATGGAACCAGCTTCCTGGATTTTAATCTCTCTATATCGAAGCTGCTCATTGGCATCTGCCAGCTCGCTTCTTAACTGCTCCTCTGTTTTTTTCATCTGATAAATGATTTCAAGCAAATCTTTTTTGTTCAATCGCTGTAATTCTTTATTCGTCATCTTCTACCTCATCATTTCTGATTATGTAAATCGACTTTTATCCAGACAGTATTAATCAATGACTCCCATACTACACTACGGGCAACCAATATATATGCAAAGTATATCATAATTCGACAAATTAATCAATACTTCTACATGAGATTTTCGTCTAGTAATAGAATAATCGTGGATGAATGGCCTAAAAAGGAGCCATCGCCCTAGTTGATATAAACCTACATGGGCGATAGCTCCACTCCATAAATCTACTACTGCTCTATTATATTCTCTGTCCATTTCTCCAGGACGGCCAGCTGCTCTGGTGTATGAAACCAGTGTTCTCCTTCTTCTATTACTGTCAATTTACAGTGATATTGCTGAGTAAAGTAATTCACCGTATCCCAATCTGTAAGATTGTCCTTGCCAGCATATAGAAGGTAGGTGGGGTTGTTCCAATTCATGGGTTCCTTCTCCTTGGCATATTGATAATACTCCCAGTCCAAAGTCTCACCAAAAGAGGTTTCAATTCGATGTTTTTCCTGAAGTTCTTGTTCTGTCACTCCAGCCCAAGTCATCATATTCTCGATCAGTTTCTTCATATCAAGAATTGGCGAGACTAGGAGGCACTGCTTCAAAGCCACATTCTCATAAGCCAACATGCTAAACCAAGCTCCTATGCTGTTGGCACGTAGTGCCACTTCGCTCCATGTCCGGGCAGATCAACGCTAAGTACTTGCCATCCTTTTTCACAGACAAGTTCCGCGAATACCTCTGCTTCTTCTTTATGACCCAACTTTCCATGAACAAAAAGAAACACTTTGTTACTTGAATTGCCATACAGGATAGCGGGTATTCTCTCTATCATGAGCTTTTCTATATTCATTTCATATCTCCTATCTAGTTATTCATAGATTACAGTTCTTATTATGTCCATTTCCTTATCATACAGTTCCCTTCTTAACGCTACAGGTACCTGTCACCTATGCTGATTAGATATATTTAACAGTATATCATTCTATCTACCAGCCTGCAATTCTACAGCCGAACTTTAAAACGTCACTAGCTTAAGCCCCTTTAAGTTTAGGAAGTTCCAAGAGAATAAATAGAGATAACAAATGGCCTCCCAAAGGATGAGAGACCATGTTGTTATCTCTATTTTAATTCTCTACTCTATAATTCCGATACTGAACTCAAAGCTACGGCTTTCTCCAGGCTCTAAGAACTTCATATACTGCTTTTGTTCAAACACATCACTCTCATCTGTATAGGTGGACATACCACTCCATGGCTCAATAGCTACAAAGTCTCCACCTTTGTCACTTCCCCATAGAACAAGATTTTCAAAATCATCAAATTGCACTTCTAATCCCTTACCGGTATTTCTGCTCACAAGTTTTACCTTCTTTGATTTTAAATGATCAAAGGCAATTGCATCCACGCTAAATAAATCATGATTGAGGGGCAGACGGTCTTCACCACTTAGAAATGGGGTACGCTTTGTACGGTCTACCAACCCTGTCTCTGTCACCTGATAAGGTATATCCAAGGTCTCTTTTTGCTCAAAAATCAAATCATAATCCTCATAAACTTCATTTTCATATAGTGGACACTTAAACCCTGGATGCCCTCCTATGGTGAAAGGAAGCACCTTGGTACCTGTATTTATAACGGTATAGGTAATAATAACTGTGCTATTCTCCAATTTATATTGACACTCTAAAATGAAGTCAAATGGATACTGCTTTTTTGTCTCTTCATCACTATGAAAAGCAAAGACAGCCTGATTCTCTGAGGAGTCCTTCAAGGTAAATTCACGTTTTCGTACGATTCCATGACGAGGCATCTGTATCTTTTGTCCATCCTGCAAATTGGCACAGTTATTACGTATGCTACCACAGATTGGAAACAAGACAGGTGCTTGCCCGGACCAGAACTGTGGATCTCCTTGCCAGAGATACTCCCTGCCTGACGCATCTTGAATAGACTGAAGCTCACCGCCATATTCCTTGATTGAAACCTTAAGCTTAGAATTACTAATATGTATACTCATGATAAATCCTCCTTTTCGTTTGTGGCTAATTTTCCAAATGTATTATAACGCATGGAGGGAAGGAAGTGAAGGGAAGAAATGTGAGATTCTGTTAAATAATTATATGAAACATAATCTTGATACTCACAGCAGCTCTAAACTGGACAGATATTGAATCCATCCTATTACTTCTTTTTTCTCCTTATAAATTGGTGTAATCTGCTCAATCAGCTCTGTAAAATGGGAATTGAAAGCTTTAACAACAAGAGGTTCATTGATTGCTAAACGTACTTCTGTATTCTTTTTAGATTTCTGATGTGATTCTATCAATACATAATCTCTGCCCTTTATCATACAATTTATTTTATAATCTGGTAGGGAAAAATCATGAGCGGTAAAAACTATATTATAATTCTTGTACTTTTTTAACATTGTTATGATATGGGTAAGTAATACTTTAAGATCTTCTCTCTCAAGTGTAACCTCTCTCGTCATGTTATACATATTGAGACATATATTTTTATGTTTTATTAGATTTTTAATACAATCTTTATGATAGATATCCGTATGTGTATATTGGCATACATTTGATAAAAATGCTTTTTTTCTTCTTCGATAGTATGTCAAGAGCCTCTGAATCTCATAATCGGATAACCGCTCTTTTCTTAATAGTTTCTCATATAAGCTTTCAGGATATGCTAATATACTAAAATCCTGTTGATACAGAATTCTATTTCCTATTTGTTCTTCATTTTCTATTAATATGTTAACATATTCATATGCCTGTTCAGGCCAAAAGAAATCAATCAGTGACTTAGCGTGATTCTGAACAAGGGAATTAAACATGTTTTTAACCACATTCACAGCATGTGAATTCTGAAAATAGAACGCAGAATGGATAGGATAATCTAGTTGATATGTCAATCCAATTAATGCCCCTACATCCTGCACTATAATAAAATCTTCATATGTACTGATTTGATCATATTTCTTAAGATAATACAGCTGGAACTTACCAGTGCAGATAAATGCTTGTACAATATCCATCAATTGATTCAATTTTGACATATCATTATCTATCCTAGCTAAAAATATGATATTATAGCCATTACGCAATGCATCTAATAATAATTTCTTAAAAGAATGTAGGATAGGAACAGTAATTAAATTTCCATTATTTAATGAGATATAGATTGTCTTGTTACTCTTACTATTAAGAGCTTTTTCTAATAAGGAAACGCTAGCAGCTATAATAGCATCTCGTCCGAATATTACTTTATCCTTGCTGGAAAGACTTTGGAGTTTATCGGTATTCTGATTGACTTCATTTTCAATCTTAGTAAGCTCATCTGAGCCTTCCAACGCTTTTGTCCACACATCTCCAATATGAGTACTTTTTGTTTGTCTAAACTTTTTATTTTCAAGAGATATTCCCTGAGAATGTAATAAAGCATTTTTGATCATCTCTTTTTTACTTTGCCCAGATGGATGATCACCAAACACCTCCATAAATAATTCTGACAGACGTTGCTCTTGGAAGGTATTTTGAATATTCTGGGAAAGATACTCTGAGATTCTCTCTATGTAATCTGAATTATATGGAGGAATCCGTCTATCATTAATCCACCGATTCACTAGTGAGCTATCCACATTAAGAACTCTAGCCAATCTAACACCACTAATATTAAATATTGAAAGTAGTCTACACATACATTCACTAAATTTCATTTGATTTTCCATTTAATCTCACCTCGTGGATTGCGATTATGTACTTTTAAGATTTTCTTATGTTTTATAAAGCTAAATATGAAATGATAAATCTATTAAAAATACATCAAAACTATGTAGTGACTAAAAACAACAACATAATACATTATATTACGAAATATGTCATTGTCAAGTCAATGCCTCTATTCTTAAGAAAATCAAGCTCTCCTACAGCTATAACGACAAGGGAATATTGTCAATGCCTTGTCATTGACAATATTCCCAAATAAATTTACATATTTCCTGCATTTATTATAATAATAATTGGCATCATTTGTACTGATATAAAAGTGACGAATTTTAGGAGGAATAGATATGCGTATTAAAAGCATTAAAGTGAAATTGATTACTGTATTTTCATTATTGATATTATTTCTTTGTGTTGGACTTGGGGGTATCGTCTATTCCCTTTCAAGTCGCTCCCTTTCAAAAACGATTAATGAGTCCCTCTTAAATCTATCTAAAAAGTCATCAGAGCTAGTAAGGGAAAAAATAAACAACCGGTTGAATGCACTAGAAGTATTAGCCGAAAGCGAAGTTATATCAAGTAATAAACTAAGCACGAAGGGTAAACTTCAAGTACTGAAAAAAGAGGCGGAAAGAGCTGATCATCTATGGATGTCTATTGTAAGTTTGGATGGTAATGTCGCATCAACAGAAGGAGAAACCTCTAATATCTCAAACATGGATTATTTTTTTAAAGCTAAGGGAGGAAAACCTGCTATATCTAATCCATATATGGATAGCAAAACGAATAAACTTATAATGGTTTATGCTGTTCCCATACTATACGATGAGACAATACAAGGAGTTTTATTAGCTGTACGGGATGGAAATGAACTGTCCACTATTACCAATGATATTGCCTATGGTAATAGTGGGGAATCCTTTATGATAAACAAGATTGGTAAAGTAATTGCCCATCCAGATGTCAACCTTGTTACAAATATGTACAATGTGTTTAATAAAGTTAAAGAAGATACTAAACTGAAGGCTCTAGCCGAGCTTGAGAAAGAAATGATTTTAGGCAAAGAAGGGGTAGGTGAGTACGTTTATAATGGATCGGTAAGATATATGGGTTATGCACCTGTAGAAGGTACAGACTGGTCCTTGGCGGTTACTGCATCCAAATCAGAAGTTATGCAGGAAGCAACTACTCTTATTGAAGCTGTCATACTCATATCCATTATCGTTCTTCTCATTGGCTTGATCATTACATATTTCGTTGCCTTAAAGATTACGAAACCTATAAAATCACTTTCCAATTTACTTTCTGTTGCTGCCACAGGTGACTTCACCACAGAAATACCTGCAAAGCTTCTTAAGAATAAGGACGAAACAGGGATACTTGCTAAGGCCATTGACACTATGCAGTTCTCCATAAAGGGCATGGTAAAAGAAGTGGTGAATCAATCCTCATTGGTAGGAAAAGAACTAACTAATATAACCAATAATATGATGGAGCTTAACAAAAGCATAGAAGATATCTCTGCTACTACAGAGGAATTATCTGCTGGTACCGAAGAAGTTGCTTCTTCTACTGAAGAAATGACGGCTACTTCTAGCGAAATTGAGAAAACAGTAGAAGTCATTACAACGGAAGTACAGGATGGAGTGGTACTAGTTAAAAATGTAAATATAATGGCAGAAGAAATGAAACAGAACGCCATTCAGTCAAAGGAAAACGCCACTCAGATTTATGGAAAAACCAGAAAGAATCTTATAAAGGCAATTGAACAATCAAGTTCTGTGAACCAAATCAATGAGATGGCAGAAGGAATCCTAGAAATCACTGCTCAAACAAACTTACTTGCTCTCAATGCTGCAATTGAAGCTGCAAGAGCTGGGGAAGCTGGAAAGGGCTTCTCTGTAGTGGCAGAAGAAATCAAGGTTTTGGCTGATAATTCTAAGGTTCTGGCTACAAAGATACAAGGTGTATCCTTAGTAATCCAAGAAGCAGTAAATAGTCTCTCCACTAACTCCAATGAAATATTAGAATTTATTGATAAAGAAGTGCTTATGGATTATGAGACTCTTGTTGATTCCAGCGAAAAATACAGTGAAAGCTCAATTAACATACACACAATCATGGAAAACTTCAGTACTACTTCTGAGGCACTTTTAACATCCATACGTAATATGGCACAGTCTATTAATGAAATCGCAAACGCCACTGATGAGTCAGCAGAAGGCTCTTCCAGTATTGCACAAGAAACAGCCATGGTAACTAATATGTCCAGCGATATCATCGCATTATCCAAGTCTGCAAAAGAGAAATCTAGTATGCTGATTGACGTCGTTTCACAATTTAAGATATAGAGAAAAGGCTACTTCCTTGAAGAGGAAGTAGCCTTTTCTCTCTCTATTCCTTTTTAGCTACAAGAATAAAAGATAACGGATAACCTAACCCATTGTACACATCTGTCATTCCCACATCATAGTTATACTCCTGTAAACTCTTTATCTGCATTCCATTCTGAATGGTCGCATTCATGATATCCGCCATTGTATGGCTAAAGCTGGTAAATGTCTTAGAGGCAAACTCAGGGCTTATGTAATTCATACCACTATTTTCAATCCAAGGCTCTTTTCTAAAATAGGAATACATAATTCTATTCTTATGCTCTGAATCAAATTCTTCCTCACCAGGCATAGGCAACATACCGATAAATGGGTGGTAATCATTAATAAAGAGAACTCCACCAGGTTTTAGACATTGCGCGACTTTTTTGAATAACTTTCCTAAATCCTCAAACCAAGTAATGGCTCCAATGGTAAACATAATAAAATCAAAGCTATTGTAATACTTAGGGTCAATTTCTAAGATATTGCAAGCCACAAATCGACAGTTTGTCTGGTTTACTTTGTTTGCAGTGTCTATGGCTTGGCCAATAATATTTTCTGCAATGTCAAAGCCAACACCACTTGCAGGGCCCAATTGCATTAAAGATAAGAGCTCTCTGCCATTATTACAACAAAATTGAGCAACTGACTTATTACTAAAGTCTATTTTGTTAAGTTCTTTTCTTACGTCATCACTAAAGAATGGAAGAGATTCAGATTTGAGAACCTTGTAGATATCCTCCCCCCAGTTAGGGTATCGATGATCAAAAGATTCTTCCCAGGCTTCTTTGTTGGACTGAATGTAGTTCATAACGTCTCCTCTCACAAGCGTGATTATTTTTATATTCCATGAGACTTAAGGTGATTAATCAGGGATATATCTGCCGGTAACCATTCTACAGAATCTAAGGTAGATAAGGTAAGCCACTTTGCTGCTTCATGTTCCTTGAGCACTAAACTCCCAGAAAGAATGGTGCACAAATAACAATGCATCGTAAGATGAAAATTAGGATAATTATACTCAATCGTGTCTACTAATTGTCCTACTTTGATTTCTGTGTCTAATTCCTCTTGTATCTCACGAACTAATGCTTGTTCCGGTGTTTCACCAGCTTCCATCTTTCCGCCAGGGAACTCCCAGCCTCCTTTAAATTCACCATAGCCTCTTTGAGTAACAAATATTTTATCATCATTTGTAATAATAGCTGCAACAACTTCTATTTTCTTCATTAGTGGTCTCCTTCATGCTAGTCCCAATCCTTCCATATCTCAGGCTTGTAGCCTACTGTAGCTTTCTTACCGTTTCGCACAATAGGTGTCTTTAGCACCTGTTGGTTCTCTAGAACCTTTTCGTCCTTGTCCTCCTCGGCAATATACTGAATGAGTGCCAAAGCATCCTTGTCCTTACATTTCTGATTGAGCATGGCTGATAGGCCACCCACGGCCTGCTTTACACTATTGTACTCACCCTTGCTTAAACCTTTTTCCTTCATGTCGATGAACTGAACCTCAATGCCGCGCTCTTTAAAATAGCGCTCTGCCTTCTTCGTTTCAAAACATTTTTTTGTGCCAAATATCTGTATGTTCATATCTATAATGACCTTTCCTACTTACAAAAGATAATTTCTTACAAATATTATTATATCATAGCAACAAGATGTCTAAAAGAGGTTATTATTCTGCTAATCTTCAAAAACCGAGTTTCTTATTCAAATTCCATATACCAAAACTAATCGTCTGTATGTTTGTTTGACTATAATCATAATCATTACTAAAGTACATAAGTAAAGTATTTTGGTTTTCGAACCCATAAAAATCCATCAGATTACTATATTGGCTCTCACTTACTTTATCGTATTTATTTATACTAGCGTAGAAATCTGCGTATATATCTAGATTTTCAGGATAATTATAATAAAAATCCAGCAAGCAATTCCACCATTGTGAGGTTTTTCTTTCCAAATTGTGCAGTGGAGGTAATGAAGATATTTTATAACGTTCAGATTCCGTGCGTTTATCAATTGGATTCAGAACCAATCGCATCTGACATATTTTTGAAAAATAAGCATCTATTAACAAATCAAGAGAATACTCTTTTCCTACATAATGTAACTTCCATAAACGAACTCCATTTAGTTCATTGTTCTTGTCTTCAGAATATAAAGATAATAGCTTACGCTCTTTCATATCAGTATTTCTCACTGTGACGTTCGATGGAATAATCCCACCTTTTCTCAATAAATCGATTTCTTCATTCACAGTTTTTTCCAATTCTAAATCTGTAAGCTCATTCTCAGCTTCTGTAAGTTGAACAACCTGAAGTTTACTGCCCCATAGGTCAGTCTTTGCCATACTGATTAACTCCTCATTAAAATTGGAAAAGGATAATTTGTAAAGCTCTGATTTAATCACGAATTCTGTAATATTTCCTTCCGTATGTTTATCCGTATACGTCATAACATACTTTGGTAGGTATACACCAAGCAATACTAAAATAGCTACCAGAATCATACCTAACATTGTATACATGAGACTCTTAACATTGATCCGTCTACTCACTTTTTCACCTCCGGAAAAAACAATGTAATGGTTGTTCCTTCACCCTCTATGCTTGTAATCTCCCATGTGCCATGATGAAGCTGGAGAATTTTCTCACATAGAGCCATACCAATTCCCGCTCCTCCTTCTTTTCTTGCACGTGATTTATCAACCATGTAAAATAGCTCATGAATCTTGTTAATCTCCTTTTTAGGTATCCCACATCCATTGTCTATTACCTGAAGCCGATATCCATCATCCAATTTCTTACCTTTAAGAAGAATTACCGAATTTTCCTTGCTGGCTTTTCTGGCATTATCTATAAGATTGACTAGAAGTGACTCCAAAAGTACCTTATCCCCCGTAAGCCTACCATTCTCTATGTCAATTTCCAATGTTAAATTTTTTATTTTTCTAACCTGTTCTGTTATTTGCTCCACATTGGTGGCTAAAGAAGTGATATCCAAGGGCTCAAAATTCCAACCTTGATTCTGAATACCTACAAGCTCCTGCATCTTATAAGACAAACTCTCTAATCTTTTTCCTTGATGATAGATATAATTTGCACAGGAAAGTTGCTCTTCCTTCGTCAAATTCATAGAACATAGAGCTTCTGAGTATCCTACAATAGAAGTAAGAGGAGTCTTTAATTCATGGGCAAAGGCACCAGTGAATTCTTCCTGCCTTCGAGCAGCCTCCTTTAGCTGTTCGATGCTCTCCTCCAACTTATCAGCCATGGAATTAAAGGCCACGGTAAGATCTGTCACCTCATCATTGTTATGTTTTTTCACCCTTTTTTCATAATTACCGTTAGCAAATTCTCTTGTTGCATTGGATAATCTTTTTATTGGACGTACCATATGGTTAGAAAGAAAAGCTGCTACTATAATAGAAATCACTACGATTATAATTAGAATCTTCTGGTAACTTACATACAACTCTTCTCTACTAGCATAAAGAAATCCTATGTTACTATCGATCTCAAAATAAAATATTTTCTTATTATATTCAGTCCTTACTATACTCACTAGATAATGTTCTCCGTCTATATATTCAACCTGCAACAATCCATTATCCATCTTATCTCGTTTAGATATTAGATTTGTCTCAACATTGGAACTATTATATAAGGGCATGCCGTTCTCGTTATAGATAGATACTGCATTTCCAGTACTACGCATATTCGCATAGATTGTTTTTGCTATATCTGATGCAACTATGTCCACCGATTGATAGTCCTTAGGCAAGATATTTAGAGACGCCAACATGGAGTATTGATACATCTGAATAGTTTGTAATGCCTGTTCCTTCTCCCTATCCAGACTCTTATGAAAGGAATTGTTAATTAGAATACAACCAAAAAATATAAAGGATCCTATTACCAACCCAACTACAAACAGAAACTGTTTCCAAAATAATCGCATGTATTCTCCTTCTCACATTAAATATCTAACCGGTACCCTACTTTATAGACACAGACAATCTCTTTCATTAATCCTGTCTTCCTTCTAAGCCTCTGTACATGAAGATCCACCGTTCTGCTATCTCCAAGAAACGGGCTATCCCACACCCGCTCATAAATTACTTCCCGATAAAGAGCTACATTAGGGTTTTTAATCAACATCATCAATAAGTCAAATTCTTTATAGGTCAACTCCAAAGGGACACCTGCTTTAGTAACGACTCTGGAAGTCTCGTTAATCTCCAGATCCTTCACTTGATACTTTTGCTCCTGCTTATTATAATGTCGTAAAACATTGGCTACTCTTGCCTGCAATTCCAGTATTTCGAATGGTTTTGTGATATAATCATCTGCCCCGGCAGAAAATCCTCTGACTTTATCCAATGTCTTTTCCTTGGCCGTAAGAAAGATTACCGGTAGGCTTAAACTCTTTGCATACTGTAATAGTTCATACCCATCCAATTCCGGAAGCATAATATCAAATATACCAAGGTCATAATGATGCTCTTGCATTTTATCTGCTGCGTTCCTACCATCATACACGGTCTCACAAAGGTAACCGGCTTTTCCCAAACTCATCGCTACTAAATTTGCAATTGGTTCTTCATCTTCAACTATAAGAATTTTATACATATTACTACCTCACATCCATTATTTACTAGTATATAGTAATAATGTATCATTTTTGTATCTTTTTCTCTACTTAAAATTACCGAAC
>JAEYPA010000011.1 GCA_023411225.1 Bacillota bacterium | reverse complement strand
GTTATGGACTTGGTATCACATTTATCTACTTACTTTGCAGTACTTAATACTACTGAAAGAACCATATACCTTCTTACCACTTACAGTTCTATAGGCTCTGACTTTATAGTAATAAGTTTTGCCTTTTATAAGTTTTGAATTCTTATAAGTAATTGTACTACCACTAGTGATTGTCTTTATCCTGCTGTAAGTTCCAGCCTTACTTGTGGCCCGATAGATTTGATATCCACTAGCACCACTTATCTTATTCCACTTAAGTGTAATTGCCTTTCTTGTTCCATTTGAAATGCTACTGATTGTTGGTTTTCCTGGAACTGGCTTAGCACTTACAATCGATGAATAAGAGGTTGAATAGTAAATTACACCACTTACTGTCTTATATCCTCTAATCCTATAGTAGTATGTCTTACCTGTTGTAAGTTCTGTATTCGTATACGATGTTGTACTGTTCGTTGATATGGTTTTCACTAATGTGTAAGTACCCGCCTTGCTTGTAGATCTATATATCTTGTATCCTGCGGCCCCACTAGTTTTAGCCCAAGAAAGTTTAACTCGGTTGTAACCTGCCGATGTAGCTTTTACTCCTGTAATAGTTTTTGGTTTTATTGTGATTGTTTTACTTCCGGTTACCGTATTATAGTTTGGATTCGTGATTTGATAATATACGGTTGCTTTTCCTATTGCAGTTCTAGTCGGTTTTGTTGTTGTCCATGTACCAGTAGAACTTGTCCTATATTTGATGGTAGAACCTGATTTCATTCCACTCATACTTATTGTATGTCTGTTTCCATCGTATGTTCCACTATAGTTATTTATAGCTGGTGTATAGGATGCTTTATTGATAGTAAAACTTAATGTCTTCGTTCCAGAATAATTCCCTTTAAGGGTTATAGTTACTTTTCCAGTTCCCACATTCGTATTGCTACTGTATGCTACTGTATAATTCGTATCTTTAATTAATGCATTTCCTTTACTGTCTTTTACTGTTACAGAAGGCTTAATTGGACTTCCTGTATATATATACGAAGTTTTACTTAATACAATGTTAGATGCTTTATAAACTATTTTTTGTGCAACTATTAATTTACCACATACCGAACATTTCTTTCCCGCAGTTTTTCCATCTGTAGTCGTTGTAGCCTTAACTGCCGGGATAGCAACTTCAGTATGTCCCTTTGCCGGGATGACTTTCCAAGTGTCGATATTTTCTGTTATTTCTTTTGTACATGCTTCGTCTTCAAAGTTTTTTCCACATTCACAGGTAAAGTATTCTTTCGCTCCTGCTGCTGTACATGTTGCTGCTTTGCCATTTTGTTTTATGCCACTGTGTATATGTCTCTCATAACCACACACATCACAGATATTATCATCGCCATAAATATGAGCTTCCACGTTTTCTTTTTCTGATGTGTGTTCACATATTGCTGCATACCAGTGATTTATTTCATCCCTTGACCATTCCGTATCAAAAGTATGGCCAGTTGCTGGTATCACTTCGCATCCGAGAAAAATCATGCCACAAATATCACATTTCTTTCCTGCAGCTAATCCAGTTGTTAGACACGTCGGTGGGATTTCAGCTACATCAACCAGATTATGAGCATGGACAGAAACTACCGCCACATCACTATTGCAATTTGGTTCATCATTTAACCTAATAATATTTAATGTTTTGCCATACCACTCATCTTTAACAGCAATAGATGTACTGGCAGCCTTAAAAATTTCTTCTGCTATACCAGTCCCACTTATCTTATAGGCGGCATCGTAGATAAAGCCGGAAAGGCTACCATCGTTTATTTCTTCCGTAATATAAGGAACGCTTTCCTTAACATAAACGGTACATGTATTAGTTAATTTACCTTGGGTTGTTGTTACTGTAACTGTTGCAACGCCTGGCTTATATGCTGATAATTTACCAGAATCATCCACCTTTACGATTTTACTATCACTTGTTTCCCATAGTACGGTTTGAATCGTTGCATCCTCTGGAGTAAATATAGCTTTAAGAGTTTCATTTTTCCCAACATTTAAAACAATGCTTTCTTTGTCAATTTCAACCTTAGTGATTGGTTTTTCAACAGTAACAGCCCCATAATCAATGGTAATCGTTGCTGCTTTCTGATCAGACATTCTTGTGGCTGTGATTTCTACACTACCTGCCTCACACTCTTTGGTATAGGTTCCTTCTATTCTACCACTTTCGGTTAAGGTTATTCCTGCAGGAAGCGTTCCATTTGTTACTGCAAATGTATATTCACTGGTTTTTCCAATATTAATTCCGCTCAGTCCACCTGCAAGATACACGTAAATTAAATCCGAAATACTGGTCTTAGGCGTTCCTCCTATCTTGCCTGGTAGAATATCAAAAGCACTACTGTCTGTGAAGGAGAATGGTAGGGCAATATCCTTAGAAACAATTGTCAGCCCATCTTTAATCGGTTCACATGTATTAGCATCAAGATACACACATCCATTTAAGTCACCTACACCTCTCATCGGTGCTGATATAACTTTCTTACTTGTATTGGTTGCTTTTATCTCTATATTCCCCGGAATATCCTGATTGTAAAAAAGACCCCCATCGGAACATCTTAGTAACATTCCTTTTAATACTGTAATATTTACGCCCTTATCTGATAAAGAGTAGATTGATTTTATCGCTATGTCCTGGGAATTACTATCTGTTGTTTCAGCAGATAATGTCATAGGGTTCTTGCCATTCCACAAATCTCCAATTGCTATTCCATATCCACCACTTTTTATAGAAACAGCAACGGTCCCCGTTCCGTTTGAACAGATCGTATTTATTCCGGTAATTGGACTTTGTGCAGTTCCCGTCATAGTAATATCAATGCAAGCACCATTATTAACATTAAATTTAACATTTGTAGCTATACCGGTGGCATAATAACTCGTAGAAGACGTGTTAATTCTCAGGGTTCCTCCGTTAAGGTCAAAGTCACTACTAGAAATAATGTCACCTATTACATTGCTTCCATTAATGATTAGTTTGTCATTCGCATCGCTACTTGTCTTAATAATTGTTAGTTTTCCACTCGTACTAGGTAATTTAATCGCACTGCCCTCTCTAGACGGAATTGTAATGGTATTGGTTCCGTTTAGAACGATGTTCAGATTCTTTTCTCCAATAATAGGGCCACCATCATAACCATTTAGCGTTAAAACATTTGTTGAAGATGTATAACTCCAACCAGTACCAGTCTTATCGGCATTGGTATTGAACTTTGTTCCATCAACTGTTAAGAACTTGTCAGCTTCAGCAACGGCCCCATAATCAATCGTAATCATTGCTGTTTTCTGGTCGGTCTTTCTTGTGGCTGTGATAGTTACACTACCTGCCTCGCACTCTTCGGTATAGGTTCCTTCAATTTCACATCGGGAGGTTAAGGTTAATCCTGCAGGAAGTGTTCCCTTTGTTACTTCAAATGTATATTCGCTTGTTTTGCTAAAATTAATTCCGCTCAAACCACCTACAAGATATACGCTAAACAAATCCGAAATACTCGTCTTAGGGCTTTCTCCTACCTTGCCTGGTAAAATATCAAAAGCACAACTGTCTGTGAAGGAAAATGGCTGGGCGCTATCCTTGGAGGCAATCGTCAGTCCATCTTTAATCGGCTCACATGTATCAGCATCAAGATACACCCATCCATTATAGTTACCTACGCCTCTCATGAGTGCTGATATAACTTTCTTACTTGTATTGGTTGCTTTTATTTCTATATTCTCTGGAATATTTTGAAGATAAAAGTTATTACCTCTAGGACAACCCAACAACATTCCTTTCGATATTGTAATATTTACACCCACATCTGATAAAGAGTATATAGACTCAATTGCCACATCCTGGGAATTACTATCTGTTGTTTCAGCAGATAATGTCATAGGATTCTTTCCATTATATAATTTCTCAATTGCTATTCCATATCCGCCACTTTTTATAGAAACATCAACAGTTCCGGTTCCATTGGAATAGATAGTATCTATTCCGACAATTGGGCTTTGAGCAGTCCCACTCATAGTAATATCAATACAAGCACCATTATTAACATTAAATGTGCCATTGGTAGCTATACCGGTTGCATAATAAACCGTAGAAGAAGTGTCGATTTTCAGCGTTCCTCCGTTAAGATCAAAGGCACTACTAGAAATAATATTTCCAATTACATTGGTTCCATTAATGATTAATTTATCCTTCGCATCATCACTTGTCTTATCTATTGTTAGTTTTCCGCCCGTACTAGGTAATTTAATAGCATCGCCTTCTCCAGATGGAATCGTAATGGTATTGGTTCCGTTTAGAACAATGTTCAAATCTCCATTTGACTCAATTGATTCCCCATTAAAATTATTTAACGTTAACTTCTTTTCACTTGCATTCCAATCCCAACCATGACCACTAGCGTTTGCTGTTGTATCAACAGGAATACTACTGCCACCAATCGTATCTTTGATATAAATACCCGTGGAATCAACTGCATACGCTGGCATACTCTTTAATGGTACCATCGTAAATACCATAGCTACTGTAAGCATGATTGCAAGCAATCTTCTTTTCATAGGTTTTCTCATAATACCACTCCTTTTTCATATGTAGGTTGTAATAAAGTAACAATATTTTTATCCTATCTAACAATTCTATACACATGCCATACAACTTCCTGTATTTCACTTATATACTCTGTTAATTTAACCTTTTTTGCTACTATTAAAAAGCTTATGGAAGGGCCTCTATTTGCATACTACTCGTTTCTGCTGCCTTTGCACATTTTGGGAAGCACGTTAGGAACAAAACTCATATAGAAAAATAACGACAATTTGTTGGGGTGATAGTATGACAAGAGGGGCGAGAAGTAACTGGACATCCTATATGAATCTGAGTTGCTGCTTAAGGAGGCATACTTTAGGTGAATTAAAGTATATAAAAGTGGTGACAGATACCATCACAGATAGTGGAAGATTGTACAACAAAGGAGAAATTACCACAGATAATAAAAGAAATGGTTACTCACCTAAAACAGTAATAAGCGAATAAGGAGAGCTCCAACTAGATATTCTAGGTGTCACCATTGGGGCCAATATAAATTCTAAGTTCTGGCTTGGAATGCTCGTATGGAGCAATACCACTTTTATTTATACCGAACTCGCCATTCATTATAATCATCTTCATAGTAATACCAGCCGTCTTCCTCTAGTGGTTCCAGTTCAGTAAGATACTCCAATGTAGGTTCGTGTTCTTTATCAATGGAATAAGCAATTCCTCTGCTAACATCTGATAGTCTACACCACATTGCAAAACTAATTGTATTATCGGTTCTTTCCATACTGATATATCCTCTTTTGTCAATAAGGTTATTCACTGCTTTTTTAACTGTTTCATCAGTAATCATTAAACTATTGTATCCTATAGATATATTTCCGTTTGCATCATGAATCAGAATATTGGAATACCCTGAATTAACAAAATACTGTGTAACAAGCAGGATGTCTTCTTTGTCTCTATTAAAATATCTTTCTGCTCTATCTTTATCTAATGGTGTCAACTTATCAATTGCCCAGTACATTAATCCAAAAGTTATAGCAATAATAACAAAAAGTGACACACAAACAGTAATAATTCTTGTCTTCCTTTTCCCCAAATTACACCTCCATAAAGTTGTTATCTCCCAGATAATTAATATTATGGTAACTTATCCACTCTCGATGTAACAGCAGGTGCAACTCTAGCAAATTTAATAACAGTTCCAACTTCAACCTTTTGGGTTACCACTATATAAATTTTCTCTAGTTTGAGATTTTACCTGTAAGCATTTTAGCCAATCCAGACAAAATGTCTCCTTTTTCTGCTTTTCATCCTTGTATATTCAATTGATTCCCAAAGTTAATTCTTGTATTGTTGGGGAACAGTGACCGGCAGCACACCATCTGCTTCTCCACTAAAGGCGCCATAGACCCCAGCTGCAATGTTTACGCCATATGTACGCGTTTCTCCATCAAACGCTGTTGGAAGTTCATTCATGCCTCTATCACCGTATACTACCAGAACGCCATCTGCCTCCGGGTATCTATTTGCATCGTAGGGTAATGCGGCACTAATGATGATTACTTTCTTCCTTTTAGTATTACAGATATCAATTAACTCGTCAAGGAAACGCACCTGCCAAGAACTTTCATTTTCCGGATTCATAGCAGCCTCACTATAAATCTCAGAAACGGCAATAATATATTCCACTTTATCTATCTGTTTTTTAAAATCCTCTACTGTCTTATCTTGATAGACACTAATGTCTGACACTACCTCATCAGAGGTTAGGATATGGTCCTCCACAAGCTTGTTAATTCCGTACTTCATGAGCAGAGTCTCGTTTTCATAAGGACACAGAAGCAACACACTGTCCTTGCCATCTGCCTTAATTGGGAAGGTATCTTTATCTGCCACAGATGTGACCGCAGATTTTGCCAGTGACCACTCGATATCATGATGTGATTTGCAACCAACGATAGCTTTGGCATTATCCACTCTGCTCTCTACATCATCTGATTCATAGTTGTAAAGCCCGTTTTTTGCCTTCATCATAAGAATGCGCTTCACTGAGGTATTAATGTTTTCTTCGGATATCTCACCACTTCTTACTAATTCTGCAAGGGTATCAATATATTCACCCAGTTCCTCAATTCCCTCAGGACTTGTAACCCCAACCGGCTCTAGTATAATATCTACACCGGCATTAATAGCCAGTTTGGCCGCATCAATTCTTTCAAAATTCTTTGTGATAGCATCCATCTCCATGTCATCGGTAACGACAACGCCGTCAAAACCTAATTCGCCGCGAAGGATATCCGTGATAAAGGTTTTGGAGAGGGTAGCTGGAAGCGTGATTTCCTCTCCTGTCTCACAGGATGTGTAAGTCTCCCTTTCGATGAGCGGATATTGAATATGAGCAGTCATAACAATCTCTGTACCAGCCTCTATTGCCGCCTTAAAGGGAACCAGCTCTAACTCAGTCAGTTGATCATAAGTTTTAGAAATAGATGGAAGTCCACTGTGGGAATCGGTCTCAGTGTCACCATGACCTGGAAAGTGTTTTATTGTAGAAATTGTCCCCGTACTATGTAGACCTTTCAAATATTCTGTTGAATACTCTGCCACTTCCTTCGGATCTTCAGAGAAAGAACGAATACCGATAACTGGATTGGCAGGATTGTTGTTCACATCTATATCTGGGCCAAAGTTTGTATTAATCCCCAGGACTTTTAACTCCTTACCAATAATCTGAGCAGCAACATTTGCATTATTGGCATCACCTGTAGCAGCAAGCGCCATATTCCCCGGCAATGAAGTTCCTGTTTGTAACCGAACAACACTTCCGCCTTCCTGATCAGTGGCAATCAGCAATGGAATTTGTGTAACGCTGTTTTTAGACAGAATCGCTTTCTGCAAATCATCGGTTAGGCGTAGTGTCTGCTCTGTACCGGCGCAGTTTTCTCTGAACAAGATTACACCGCCTAAGTCATATTTGGCAATAGTGTCTTTTAATTTCTCCGGTAGCTCAGTGACAGGAGTTTTCTCCTCCACATTAGGATCTTCATCAAAGCTACGTATACTAATCATCATCATCTGCGCCAGTTTTTGCTCAAGACTCATTTTTGAAACAATTTGATTGATACGAAGTGTCGGAGTAAAGTACAAACAGAGGCCGCAGACTAACACTAGAACAATAATTAGGGAAATGGCCAGCCCACGCTTCATTAATAATTTCATTTTATCTACCTCCTGTGTGAATCATTGCATTTAGGAACTTAAAAACATTTGACCGTCGCCAGAAATGAATATAATCTGAATTTTATAATTGTTTTCCTTTATCAGCGCAGCAATTTCATAACCGGTTTTATAAGTGACCTCCATTTTTGTGTAAAGCACCTCTGGCTTATATAAGACGATATATTTCCATGCTGTAAAAAAATCTGTAAACCCGCTAACTTCATCATCTGGATGCCTCTGCTTAACTTTTCGGATGACCGCATCATGTGTTTTCCTGTTTGGGTCAAGAACACAGATTCTCATCTAATCACTCCTTGCCTATTTCACAGTGGATTTGCTATGCAATTTGTATTTATATGTATTGTAACAAGTGATGCGTGAATAAAGTGTGAGTGATATACACAGAAAAAAGGCCGTCTATCGGTAACAAACGGCCTTTTGCACTATATGTACTTAATATTAATAAAAATCAGCTACCCTCATCTCACCCCAGCTATATTGCATCATGTATTCACCATGAAAAGAATTGATGGCTTCTAAATCTCCCTTTTCAAAGGCGTACACGTCGCACCAAAACGCGGCAGGGTCAACAGCATAACTGTTCCAGCTTTTTACTAGAACATTTCCCATCCCTACTGCATCAAGAGACTCCTTTAACTCAAGCCAACAGCGTCTAAAATATGCCTTTTCCTTTTCTTCGTTCTCAGTGTCCTCCCACAGTACGGCGCAAATTTCGCCGGATGAGGCACGACTACCCTTGCGGTCAATCAGATAGGCTAACAGCTCCTTTGATTTGGAAAGCTTGAATGGTACCGGTTTGCCATCCACAAAAACATCGAAATCGCCAAAACACTGCACCCGCATTCGTTCCGATGTCTGAGGCGCATGCTTATGCATGACAAAGTCTAATTCCTTGCGGATCTCCTGTGCGGATGCCGGTTTCATCAAATAGCCTGAACAACCCATGTCTGTCGCCTGCTTTTTATATTCGGAATAGCCAGTAACAAAAATGATGCTGATTTCGGGCAGTAACTTTTTCAATGCTTTTGCCATCGTGATGCCATCTATGATAGGCATGGAAATATCCAACAGCGCAACATCTACCGAGTTTTCTCTGGCAAAGGCAATCGCATCCTTGGACTTACCGAAAGCAAAAACTTCTTCAACAGTTTCAATTTCCTTAAGTCTCCTTACATGATATTCCAAAATATTTCTCTCATCATCTACGCATAAAACCTTCATCTTTTGTTCACCTCCCAGGATTTTGGAATTGTTATAGTAATGGCGGTGCCAATTCCGGGAGTGCTTTCCACTTCCAGAGTGCCACCACACATTTTTTCAATTCTTTCCCGAGTATTTGCAATCCCGATATGTACTCGATCCTCGGAGAGTGCCTCAGACGTATCAAAACCAACACCATCATCGATTATCAACAGGACAACAGAACTATCTGCGTCCATTGATGTGACTGTAATCGTTCCACCTTCTTCTTTTTGTCGCAGGCCATATTTAATGGCATTTTCGACAAGTGGCTGGAGCGTCAGCGGTGGGATAGTAAAATCCATGGTCTTCAACTGCCATACAACATAGATACCCTCAAACCGCTCCTGTTCTATGGCAAGATAATATTTTAAGTGTTTTACTTCCTCTGCGAATGGAACAACACCTTTTGTATTCATATAGTTCAGATTACCTCGTAGATATTGTGCAAAGTTGTCTACCAACTCAGCTGCAGTCTCTGGGTTAGTCTCACATAGTGCCTTGATGTTATAAAGCGTATTGTTGATAAAATGTGGCTGTATCTGTGATACCATAAGCTTCACCAACGCATCAGTCAGTTCCTTTTCCAGAATGGCAAGACGTTTGCTTCGCTGTGCATGAAAAGAGATATACACGATGCACATGAGAAGAGTTGTCGTATACTGAATAATATCAAAACCTGTAATAAGTTGCACCAAAAGTGCTGCAGCAGGGAAAGCCACATAAATGGATAGCACCACCAATTCGCCGCCTGTCAACTGCTTTCTTACAAGGAAAAGCAGATAAGCCAGCTGGCAATAAATGTTCAGTGCCAGTACAAAGTCCACAAACCAAAAAGGCCCTAACTGGTATGTTGCATTCTCAATAAAGAAAAAACATGGAAAGAAAAAAGACAAGAGGTATCCGAGACCGCTGAGCAAACACATAGTCGGAATACCGTATTGAATCCATTTTGGAATTATCGTCGGGTCTTCTAAAGCTGCACGAATATAACGGCAAAACAAGAAAAGAATTAGTGATGAGAGACACAAGCCGGGTGCTAACAGTTTCATTAGCCAAGAAAGCTCTGATTTTCCTGCCAGCCCACCCATTGCTGCGCATATGAGACACAGTAGGATATCCATGAGAAGCATCATTGACATCAGCTTATTCTGTTTGGAATTTTTATCGGGATCTAAAAGATTACTGACGAGCATAATTGTCAGAATAAATACTGAGAAAATGTGAATATAGGAACCTGTAGGCATGAGGCGCCTCCTTTATCTTATGTGTAAGTTTATAATTATTATATACATCCAGGCAAATAAATTCAAGTTTTCCCCTTCTTGCACCTGGTCTCCAACCAAAGATTACACACTGCCTAAGAGCCAATACCAGAGTGTAAAATCAATCACAGCATTCACAGCCTTGATTCCTATGTCCATAAGCATCCATAATATACTCTTTGTTCTTCATGCAATGATGAACTGTAGATTTTTATTATAATATATTATCTGTTACACCAAGAAACAAAAGAAATTCTTCTGCCAGACAAATTGTTAAGGAGTATGTGCACTACTCTCATACTATTAGTCTTTATACTGATATTTATTTAATATTATTCCATAAAATAAACATATAATTGCACCCATTATTCCTAATACAAACATCATAATCGCAGCACCTGAACCCTTGCCTTCTCCAAACAAAATA
>JAEYPA010000128.1 GCA_023411225.1 Bacillota bacterium | reverse complement strand
AATGAGAAGGAGGAAGTACCTTGCTGGAGATTAGAAATAATGAATCGGATTCATCTGCAAAAATACTTGTTGTCGGAGTTGGCGGCGCAGGGAATAATGCTGTTAATAGAATGATTGAAGAAAATATAATTGGTGTAGAATTCGTTTGTGTAAATACGGACAAGCAACACTTGAAGACTTGTAAAGCTCCTACTATTGTGCAGATAGGAGAAAAGCTGACAAAGGGATTAGGTGCAGGGGCGCAGCCTGAAGTTGGCGAGAAAGCTGCAGAGGAAAGTAGAGAAGAACTTACCGACATTATAAAAGGTTCTGATATGGTATTTGTTACCTGTGGTATGGGTGGAGGAACCGGTACAGGTGCTGCTCCTATTGTTGCCGAGATTAGTAAATCTTTAGGGATTTTAACCGTTGGTATTGTTACTAAGCCTTTCAAATTTGAAGCAAAACAGAGAATGAGCAATGCTCTCAATGGAATTGATAAATTAAAAGAGAATGTAGACACCTTAATCGTAATACCTAATGACAAGCTCCTTGAAATCGTAGATCGTAGAACGACGATGCCAGATGCTTTACGTAAGGCGGATGAAGTGTTACAGCAGGGTGTTCAAGGTATAACAGACTTAATCAATGTGCCTGGATTAATTAATCTGGACTTTGCAGATGTGCAGACTGTTATGAAGGATAAGGGTGTTGCACATATTGGAATTGGTGTAGGTAAGGGCGATGACAAGTGTATTGATGCTGTTAAGCAGGCAATAACAAGTCCATTGTTAGAGACTACGATTGAAGGCGCAAGCCATGTAATTATTAACATATCCGGAGATATCAGCCTGATTGAAGCTAATGATGCTGCTACCTTTGTGCAGGAACTTGCTGGTGAAAACAGTAACATTATCTTTGGTGCTATGTATGATGAGGCAAACCCTGACAGCTGTACAATTACAGTAATTGCGACTGGTTTAGAGAATTCCGGTGTTAATGCTCAGGTTAAAGCACCAACTTTTTTGAATAATAATGTTAAGCCTAACTTCCAATACAAGCCAAATGTAACACCAACAATGCAACAATCTTCAACGAGTGCATTTGCTCGTAATAACATTAATCTTAATACATCTGCAACCTTACAAGGAGGTCAGCAAAGTGCTCAGGCCAGACCTGCTACTCCTGTAACACCTGTTAAACCGGTTAGTAATGTAGAAGAGGATCACAGCGGTATTAAGATTCCTGAGTTTTTACAGAAAAATCGACATAAGTAATTCATATTTATATTGAAATTTAGTATTTTTTATCTGTCAAGCAACCTGCAATAGTAATTATTACTATTGCAGGTTTTTTTAATACATACAAGGAATGATTTTAAATTGTAAAGAGAAGGTGTAATGTTATTTCTCAATTCTTTGACACATAGTTATATAATTTTTATTGAACATATAATATATATTTCTCTATAAAAGAAAAAAACTACAAGTAAAACTTTATTTACTTGTAGTTTTTTTCTTTTATAACAAATTGTGATATGTATAAATGTAAAATAAAGGAAATTAATTTAAAGACAAGAATTCCATATATTGACAAACTTAACGTTTCGAAGAGTATATAATGGTTACAGGTTCGGGATCAGGGGGTGATCTTCGATAATTGTTATTTATCTTGATTTATATTTTTTATGGAACCTCTTTATGGACTTTTTCATACTACTACTTACAGGTAGATTGATGAAGCTTACATATAGATTATGGCGTTTATTATTGGGAAGTGTGCTAGGCTCCTTAGGGGCAACTTTACTCTTATATGCTCATGATTTGCCATTACTTGTAGAGTTTATATTTTCTTATGTAGTTCTTGCAGTCGCCATGGTTTTAGTCAGTTTTGGTAGATATAAGCTGAATAGATTATTGTTTATATCTCTTGGATTATATGGTCAGACTATTTTTATTGGTGGAGTTTTTCATTTTATAATGGGAATGCCATCAGTTAAAAAGTTTATAGATAGTCTTTTAGACTTAGGTTCTAATTATAATATAAGCCTTGTAGCTATGATAATCATTATGCTGATTATTTTAATTCTATCACCAACTGTTTTTTGTTATATCAATAAAATCAGGCGAAGACTACTAACTATATTCAAAGTGCAATTATCCCTAGAAGGCAAATCTATTGCTGTTAAGGGACTTTTGGATACAGGAAATCATTTGAGAGAACCTATATCCAACAAGCCTGTAATTATAGTTGAACAAAAGGTAATAGATAAGATATTGACAAAGGATATATTGGAATATAGTACACGGATAAAAATAATACCATATCGCAGTATTGGTAAGGATAGTGGAACTATGTGTGGGATTGTTTTGGATGAATTATTAGTAGAAGTCAATGAGGAGCAGCACATATATAAGAATGTGGTTGCATGTCTATACAAAGGAACATTATCAGGCAAGCAGGATTATCAGGTGATTTTACACGAAGAACTGATTTAAGACGAAACGATATCAATTCTTCTTTGTATATAATAGCTAGGAATAATAAAGTGGGAGGAAGTCAGATGCTATTAAAAATATCTATACCAAATAAGTTCCAATTTCGTGTCATACCGGACTTTAGGGACTTACTTTTTAAGCAGAGAGGGGAGATTCATTACATAGGAGGTGCTGATGTATTGCCGGCGCCACTTGATCCAGTAGAGGAGGCCAGTGCCATCAGTCGGTTGGGGACAGAAGATGATGATCAAATCAAGACATTGCTGGTAGAGCACAACTTAAGATTGGTTGTCTATATTGCTAAAAAATTTGACAACACAGGGATAGGAGTAGAGGATCTGATTTCAATTGGTACTATTGGGTTAATCAAGGCAATTAATACATTTAATCCTGAGAAGAATATTAAGCTTGCTACTTATGCTTCCCGTTGTATAGAGAATGAAATTCTGATGTATCTGCGTCGCAATAACAAGACAAAGATGGAAGTGTCTATTGATGAGCCTTTGAATGTAGACTGGGATGGTAATGAACTTTTGTTGTCGGACATATTGGGGACAGAGGAGGATATTATATATAAAGGCATAGAAGATGAGGTTGACAGAAAACTATTAAGTAGTGCTTTGTCGAAGCTTTCTGAGAGGGAGAGAATAATCGTTCAGCTTAGATTTGGTATTAATACAGAGGATGGTAATGAAAGAACTCAAAAAGAAGTGGCTGATATGTTGGGAATTTCTCAGTCTTACATTTCAAGACTGGAGAAGAAGATTATTAAGCGTTTAAAAAAGGAGATGATGAGACTAGAGTAGTTCAATCTTGTGTAAGGCAACAATATCAAATTTTATTTTATCATAGATAAGGTATTTACTCTCAATATATGAGACTTAACATAGAATGGAAATTATTACAATATCCCATACAGTATAAATCTGTTTTAAGTGGTAAATCATTTATGTATAGAAAGTCTTATACAGGAATTGTATGTTGGGAGGTCGCAATATGGCTCTATATAAGGTTGAGATTTGTGGCGTTAATACCTCAAAACTGCCACTACTAAAAAACCCTGAGAAGGAAGAATTATTTCAACGTATTTTAAATGGTGACAAGGAGGCTAGAGAGCTATATATAAAAGGAAATCTCCGGCTGGTACTAAGTATCATACAAAGGTTTTCCAACAGTAATGAGAATGTGGATGATTTGTTTCAAATTGGATGTATTGGACTTATGAAAGCAATTGATAATTTTGACATTACTCAAAATGTCAAATTCTCTACTTATGCTGTTCCAATGATCATTGGAGAGATTCGAAGATACTTAAGGGATAATAATACAATTCGCGTAAGTCGATCTCTTCGTGACACAGCCTATAAGGCCATATATGCCAAAGAAGAATTGATGAAACGTAATGATAAGGAGCCTACTGTTGGTGACATTTCCAATGAAATTGGTATCAGTAGTGAGGATATTGTATATGCCTTAGATGCTATACAGAATCCGGTGTCCTTGTATGAACCTGTATATTCTGAAGGTGGCGACACTCTTTATATCATGGACCAGATTAGTGATAAAAAGAACAAAGAGGAGAGCTGGATTGAGGAGATATCTATAAAAGAGGCTATGGATAAGCTTCCGGATAGAGAACATAACATTATCAAGTTACGTTTCTTTGAAGGAAAAACTCAGATGGAAGTAGCTAAGGAGATAGATATATCGCAGGCTCAGGTTTCCAGACTGGAAAAGAGTGCACTTCGTAATATGAAAAACTATCTGACACACTAAGGGTGGATTTAAACGAATAATGGACCGCAGGAGTCTCTTACAATAAAGATTACTACTGTGGTCTGTTTTGTTATGGAAAATCTGGAATAAATCAACCTATATGTTACATATATTGATATGGGAAGCCTAAAGAAACCAGGTGAGTATATGAGAATCTATGATTTGCGGCAAAAAGAAGTAATAAATGCTTGCAATTGCCAAAGACTTGGCTTTGTTGGAGATGTGGAGATAGATATAGATACAGGCTGTATTCTTAAAATAATAGTACCTGGTCCTTGTAAAATATGGGGTATCTTAGGGAGAGAAACCGAGTATATTATTGATTGGACTTGCATTCGGCAAATAGGACCTGATATTATTCTTGTCGACGTTAATATTGAAGAAGTATTGGTAAAATGCAAATTCTAATAAAAGTCAACAAATCTCTTGACACACCCACTGTTTATAATATACTTAATATTAGAGAATTATGGAATTATGAAGGATACTTAATTACGTAGGAGGATGCAGTATGAAATGTCCATTTTGTGGAGTTGAGAACACTAAGGTAATCGATTCTAGACCGGCCGATGACAATAGCACTATCCGCAGGAGACGTCAGTGTGATAATTGTAAAAAGCGTTTTACTACTTATGAAAAAGTGGAAACCATACCATTGGTTGTAATTAAGAAGGATAATACAAGAGAACCTTATGATCGAAGTAAGATTGAAGCAGGTGTTTTTAGATCCTGTCATAAGCGGCCAATATCTGTTGATCAAATCAATGATTTGGTGGAAGAAGTAGAGAGTGCAATATTTAATATGGAAGAAAAGGAGATTCCAAGCTACAAGATTGGTGAATTACTAATGGATAAGCTTAAGGAGTTGGATCCGGTTGCCTATGTTAGATTTGCTTCTGTATATCGTGAATTTAAAGATGTGAATACTTTTATGAATGAAATAAAGAAAATATTGGATTCAAAGGATTGAATAAAACCTCCTGTTTCGTATGAGACAGGAGGTTTTTACATAAATCCTCTTATTCTGTTCCTATATATTGAAGTGATAAATACCTTTTGTTAAGGTGTATTGGGGTAATAGAGAATTGGATAAGGAGGAATATGTTTAGTAAAGCGTATAGTGGCTCATTAACTGGTTTGGAAGCCACACTGATTCAAGTGGAAGTAGATGTTACAGATGGACTTCCTCAGATTTCAATGGTTGGATATCTTGCGTCAGAGGTTAAGGAGGCTAGGGAACGAGTAAGAATTGCTTTAAAAAATGCCGGCTTTCCTTTACTTCCAAAGCGTATCACAATTAACCTTTCACCTGCAGATGTGAGAAAGGAAGGTACAGCTTATGACCTACCAATTGCAGTTGCAGTTCTATCCGCATTAGGTGTAATTCCTAATGACTGTCTTATGAACACCTTAATCATAGGTGAATTAAGTCTCAATGGTAATGTTAGAAGAATAAATGGAGTGCTTCCGATTGTGCTTATGGCAAAGGAGGCTGGTTTTATGCGCTGTATTGTACCGAAGGAGAATTGTTTGGAGGGCGGTGTGGTAGAAGGAATCCAAGTAATTGGAGTGGAGACTGTTGGGCAAGCAGTAGACTATCTTCTGAACAAAATATGGATTGAGCCTGCATTTGTTGATATAGCAGCCATATTGATGGATAAGGAGAAGCAATACCATGAGGATTTTTCTGAAGTAGTTGGACAAGCTGCTTGTAAGAGAGCAATTGAGATAGCGGTTAGTGGTATGCACAATCTTTTGATGATTGGACCTCCTGGTACCGGAAAGACTATGTTAGCGAGACGAATCCCTACTATTATGCCGGAATTAAGCTTTGAGGAGAGTTTAAAAATATCTAAGATTTATAGTATATGTGGATTGTTAGATGTCAACCAGGCTCTTGTAGTGAAACGTCCATTTCGAAGTCCACATCATACCATTACCGAAGGTGCTCTGATTGGTGGTGGGCAGTATGCCAGACCAGGTGAGGTCAGCCTCGCTACCGGAGGTGTTCTTTTCTTAGACGAACTTCCAGAATTCAAGAAATCTACTTTAGAGATATTAAGACAGCCCTTAGAGGAGAGAAAAGTAACCATTAATAGATTAAGTGGCTCTTATCAATATCCTGCCAATTGTATGTGGGTTACTTCGATGAACCCGTGTAATTGTGGCTTTTATCCTGATCGTAATATTTGTCATTGCTCACCACCTGAGATAAAGCGATATCTCAATAAGATATCAAGACCTCTCTTAGATAGAATTGATATCGTGATTGAAGCAGATAAGGTGGACTACAAAACAATTGGTAATAATGTTAAGGAGAAAACATCTGAGCTTATGCGTCAACATGTTATGACAGCTAGGAGAATGCAGATGGAAAGATATGCGAAGGAAGACTTTTTCTTTAATTCGGAACTTACGCCAAGTACAATAAAGCGTTATTGTGTGTTGGGGAGAGAGGAAAAAGATTTCCTTGATTCTGTATTCGAGACATTACAGATCAGTGTCAGGGCGTATCATAGAATTTTAAAGGTGGCTCGGACAATAGGTGACTTGGAAGAAAGTGAAAGAATTACCGTAAATCATTTGTCAGAAGCTGTTTGTTATAGAAGTCAGGATAAAAAATATTGGAGCTAGACGAAGAAATATAAGAAAGGTGGTATTATCATTTGCAGGAAGGCAACTAAGGTAATAAGCCAAAAGGAATTCTGGTATTGGCTTTGTAATCTGCCGGGTATCGGGCAGAAAAAGATTACCAGGTTATTAGAGGTGTTCTCTGAGCCTATGGATATATTCTATAGTAGAGAACAGGATCTTCGAGGAATAGAGGGATTAAAGGAAAAGGATTATTGTACTATATTACAGAACAGAAGCATAGATAACATTAGAAAACAACTTCAAAATTTGGAGAGAAAGCATATTTCCTTTTGTTCCTATATAGATTCAGGTTATCCTCAAAAACTTCGAGATATCTATGACCCTCCTTATGGCATATACAGTCTGGGGAATTTACCTAATCCATCTAAGTTATCCGTTGGGATTATTGGCGCAAGGAATTGTTCGCCGTATGGTAGAGAGGTTGCAAGATATTTTGCTAAAAGTCTTGCACAAGCAGGAATACAGATTATTAGTGGTATGGCTAGAGGGATTGATTCCTATGGTCATGAAGGAGCATTAGAGGCTTCTGGATATACATTAGCTGTACTTGGTTCTGGAGTTGATTACTGTTATCCAGAGGAGAATATAGAGCTATATATGAAGCTTGAGGAGCAAGGAGGAATTCTTAGTGAATATGGTCCGGGTGTCTTGCCAAAAGCTGGCCATTTTCCGTTAAGAAATAGAATTATCAGTGGGTTATGTGATGGAATTCTTGTGATAGAAGCGAAAGGAAAAAGTGGTTCGCTAATAACTGCAGATCAGGGGCTAGAACAGGGCAAAGACATTTTTTCTATACCGGGAAGAATCTGTGATTCACTTTCTGAAGGTACAAACCAACTAATAAAATATGGGGCGCAGCTTATAACTTCTCCGGAGGAAATATTGGAATACTATAATATCACAAGTTATAAGGAGACTCTTTCAAACAATGCTTTAGACAAGCCTGTCATATCGGAGGTGGAAAAGAAGGTTCTAGACTGCCTTGGTTTAGAATCTAAACACATAAGCACTTTGATGGAGCAGTCCTCCTTGGACATGGGAAGCTTAATGAAGGTATTGCTTCATCTGGAAATGAAGAAACTAGTAGCCCAAACCTCTAAGAATTATTACATTCGGGTTTTATAAAACAGATAGTATAAACTGTGATTGTTTTGTACATATTTCATTACTATAATAAAAAATAATACGTTTTACTTGCAAGGGCGAAAAAAGTAGTGTATGATGGACTACGTTTAGAGTGTAAAAATAGCAGATTAGCAACCATGTTTTGCTTTTTGGAATAAGCTAGAAATAAGGAGTGGTACAATGCCAAAATATCTTGTGATAGTAGAGTCGCCGGCTAAGGCGAATACAATAAAGAAATATTTAGGTGCAAATTATGAAGTAATGGCGTCAAATGGCCATGTAAGGGATTTACCAAAGAGTCAATTAGGAATTGATGTAGAACATGATTGTGAGCCTAAATATATCACTATCCGTGGAAAAGGTGATTTACTTGCTAAGCTGCGTAAGGAAGTTAAAAAAGCAGATAAGATTTATCTTGCAACTGACCCTGACCGTGAAGGTGAGGCAATATCCTGGCATCTTTCAAAAGCGTTAAAATTAGAAGATAAAAAAACTTATCGTATAACATTTAATGAGATTACGAAGAATGCTATTAAAAGCAGTATTAAACAACCACGTGATATCGATATGGATTTGGTGGATGCTCAGCAGGCAAGAAGAATTCTGGATCGTTTAGTAGGATATAAGATAAGTCCACTTCTTTGGGCTAAAGTGAAACGAGGTTTAAGTGCTGGTCGTGTTCAGTCTGTAGCCTTACGTATTATTTGTGATAGGGAAGAAGAGATTAATGCATTTTTGCCAGAGGAATACTGGACGTTAAATGCCCTGTTTCAAATCGAAGGTGAAAAAAAGCCATTAGAAGCTAAGTTCTATGGAACGGCAGAGAATAAAGTAACAATTCATAATAAAGAAGAATTAGAGAATATACGAAAGGCTATAGAAGGAGCTGACTTTACAATTACTGATATTAAGACCAGTGATCGAATTAAGAAATCTCCATTGCCTTTTACAACCAGTACGCTCCAACAGGAAGCATCTAAGAATCTTAATTTCTCTACACAAAAGACAATGCGACTGGCTCAACAGCTATATGAAGGTGTAGAGATTAAGGGAAAAGGAAGTATTGGTTTGATTACTTACCTTCGTACTGACTCCACAAGAATTAGTGATGAGGCAAAGGAAAGTGCAAGAAGTTATATTGTAGAGCAATATGGAGAAGAATATGCCCTGAGTAACGATGCAAAGAAAGAGGATAAGCGAAAGATTCAGGATGCCCATGAGGCAATTCGACCAACCTATATGGATTACTCGCCAGTTATATTAAAAGAAAGTCTTCCTAGAGATTTGTTTCGTTTATATCAACTGATTTGGAAAAGATTTATGGCAAGCCAAATGGCTCCTGCCAGGTATGAGACTACCTCCATAAGGATTGACGGGGGTGGATATCGTTTTACCAGTTCAGCTTCCAAGATAATGTTTGATGGTTTTATGTCTATATATACCTCAGACGATGATAAGATAGAAAATAGTATAATATCCAAATCTATTACTATGGAATCAAAACTAGTAGTTGATGAGTTTGAAGAAAAGCAACATTTTACTCAACCACCGGCACATTTTACAGAAGCAAGTTTGGTTAAAACATTAGAAGAGCTTGGAATAGGGAGACCAAGTACTTACGCTCCTACAATTTCAACCATTATTGCTAGAAGATATGTGGCAAAGGAAAATAAGAATCTATATGTTACTGAACTTGGAGAAGTTGTGAATCAAATTATGAAACAGGCATTTCCAAGTATTGTAGATGTGAATTTTACGGTAAATATGGAAGGATTGTTGGACTGTGTGGAAGCAGGTACAGTAAAATGGAGAACCGTGGTACAGAATTTTTATCCTGATTTAGAAGAATCTGTTCTAGCTGCTGAAGAGGAACTAGGAGATTATAAGATAGAGGATGAGGTTACTGAGGAGCTTTGCGATGAATGTGGTCGTAATCTGGTAATTAAATATGGTCCTCATGGAAAGTTCTTGGCATGCCCTGGTTTTCCTGAATGTCGTTTTACAAAGCCTTATCTGGAAAAGATAGGTGTGAATTGCCCTAAATGTGGAGGAGAAGTAGTTCTTAGAAAGACTAAAAAAGGAAGACGATATTTTGGCTGTGAGAACAATCCAGAATGTGATTTTATGTCATGGCAGAAGCCAAGTGATAAACGTTGTCCGAGATGTAATGATATATTGCTTGAAAAAGGGAATAAGCTGGTATGTTCGGATCAACAATGTGGATACGTAGAGCAGAAGTAAAAACTAGATTTTTGAAAGAGGTATGACATCTTTTATATGAACCAAAACGGATGCAAATTGACATTGCAACACATGTCGATTTACATCCATTTTTTTCATAAGCACACCTTTCTATTCTATCAAATTTAGAATAATGTTATGGATTTTAACACAAATTCTTATTTTATTATCGGAACTAACATGAAAAAGTGAAAAATATAGATTTATGCAGGCAAAGAATGTCAAAATACTTTAAAATGTATTGTTTTTGTAAAAATAATGTGTTAGAATTTACAGAGTAGTACATTGATTGAAGTTAATTAATGATAATGTACGAAAATTTAAAGCCAGGGAAACCTTGCATGGTGCGGGAGGATTGCTATGAGCGTACAATTGCTAGATAAAACAAGAAAAATCAACAAATTGTTGCATAATAATAATTCACATAAGGTAGTGTTCAATGATATATGTGATGTATTAAGTGACATCTTGGAATCGAATATTCTTGTTATCAGTAAGAAAGGGAAAGTGCTGGGCGTGAAGAATCGTGCTGATATTGACGAGATACATGAGTTGATTAAGGACAACGTTGGTGGCTATATTGACACTATGTTAAATGAGCGATTACTAAATGTACTTTCAACAAAAGAAAACGTTAACTTAATAACCTTAGGATTTGAAACTCATGATGTAAACAGATATCAAGCAATTATAACCCCTATTGATATCGCAGGGGAGCGTTTAGGAACCTTGTTCTTATATAAATGTGATTCTCAGTACATAATTGATGATATTATTTTAAGTGAATATGGGACTACTGTAGTTGGTCTAGAAATGATGCGGTCAGTAAACGAAGAAAATGCAGAAGAAAATCGTAAGATTCAAATCGTAAAATCTGCGATTAGTACCTTATCATTTTCGGAATTAGAAGCTATTACACATATATTTGATGAACTAGAAGGCAATGAAGGAATTCTCGTTGCCAGTAAGATTGCTGATAGAGTAGGCATTACAAGATCTGTTATTGTAAATGCTCTACGCAAGTTTGAAAGTGCAGGAGTTATAGAGTCACGCTCTTCTGGTATGAAGGGGACATATATTAAAGTACTAAACGATGTGGTTTTTGATGAGTTGAAAAAAATGAAAAATTAATATGTAAAAATGTAAGGATATATAGGAAGGCCTATATATCCTTTTGTAAAAATAAGGAAAAAAATGGACTGGAATAATCATATATAATGAAAAATTATTACAGTATCTAGTACTTTAGATACAATTTTAGAAATTATCTTGTATAATTGTTGATTTTTATTATAATAGATAAGGAAAGGATGTGTATAAATATGGTAAATTCCTCTGTTTTTAACTATATCAATGTGTTGGATAAAGCAGCAGATGCTAGTTGGACCCGTAACACGGTGTTGGCGAACAATATTGCGAACGTTAGTACACCAAATTATAAGAGACAGGATGTCAGCTTTGAGACATATTTACGTAACGCAATAAATAGTGATTCTGTACTAGATAATGCGATTAATCAGATGGATCTGAATACGATAAATAGTACTATTTATACGGATCATTCTAATTTAAGTACTAGATTGGATGGCAATAATGTGGATATTGATGTTGAAGAGTCCAATTATGCAGAAAATCAGATAAGTTATAATGCGTTATTAGACTCTATTTCACATGAGTTTAAAAGACTTAATAGCGTGGTGAAAAACATTTAGGTCATTATTTTATATATAGCTTAATTAAAAAAAGGAGTGAGAGAATGTCTGTTTTTTCATCTATGAATATTAGTGCTTCCGGTATGACAGCACAAAGACTTAGAACTGATATCATTGCGCAAAATATTGCCAATGTTAATACAACTAGAACAAAAGATGGCACCCCTTATGTACGTCAGACTGTAGTTTTCGCTGAAAAAGGAGTTTCCCCTTTTTCCAATGCTTATGCTAATGCAGTGGGATTCTCTGGAACAGGTGTTAAGGTAAGTAACATAATTGAGGATACAAAAACATCTATGAAAAAGGTTTTTGATCCCTCTCATCCGGATGCTGATGAGGAAGGTTATGTTACATATCCAAACATTAACTCTGTAACAGAAATGACAAATTTAATAGACGCTTCCAGAGCATATGAGGCCAATGTGACAGCATTTAATGCTACAAAGGCAATGGCACTAAAGGGATTGGAAGTTGGGAAATAAACATACATATCAATTATTGTTAAATTGGGGGTTTTAAGATGAGCAGTATATTGGGAATACAAAATGCTTTGGATAATGACTATTTGAAAGTAAACGGCATATCTTCTAATGATCTGTCAAAAACATCAGCAACAGATCGTACCAGCAGTTTTGATTCAATATTTAATGCTATTATGAGCCAAGTAAATGAAACAAATAATTTAACAAATGCTGCGGAAGAGGAAGAAATAAAGTTTGCCATGGGGTTGTCTAATAGCACTCATGACGTACAAATTGCTCAGGAAAAAGCTAGTTTTTCCTTGAATTACACCATAGCATTAAGAAAGACTATATTAGATGCATATAAGGAGATTATGAATTTACAGTTCTAGTAAATTCTAAGGGGAAGTAATATGCAAGAAAAGTTAAAACAAATATGGAATAAGATTGTTGAATTTTGGAATAAATATACAAAAAAGCAGAAAACAATAGTAATTAGTGTCTTGGCGTCAGTAATATTAGCAATTGTGTTTCTTGCCATGATAATCAATAAGGTATCTTATGTGACTTTAACGAAGTTTGATGATACGAAGGTTGCCAGTGAGGCTCTTGAACTGTTAAAGGAACAGGGGATAGATAGCAAGCTGGGCAATGATTATGTGACGGTTCTGGTAGCAGAAGGTTCTACCATGGATGCTATGATTGCGATTGGTAAAAGTGATATATCGACTACTGAATATTCCTATGAAGATGCTCAGTCCAATAGTATGACTACTTCAGAAAGAGACAAGGAAAGAAACAATACTCGTGCACTGCAAAGTGATGTACAGAACAAGCTTAAAAAAATGTCTGGTATTAAAGATGCGGTGGTATTTATCAATAGGCCGGTGGACGATTATACTATTATGTCAGAGGCTCAGGACGCTAGTGTAAGCGTTATACTCACCTTGACAAAAGATTCTGCGTTATCAGAGGAGAATGCGAAGTATATTGCTACCTTTTTGGCCGGTATTGTAGGAAATAAAAACAATGATAAAATCACAATCCTGGATAGCAATAGTAATCTGCTATTTGGTGGCAATCCGGATAAAGTCCTAGGTGGTTCAGTTAATTCAGTCATCGATTATAAAGAGAAGCTATCAAATGTTATTGCGAATAATGTAAAGCAGGTATTATTAAAATACGGTACATATAAAGACATAGAAATAGGTGCAGCTAATATTAAATTTGATATGGACAAAGTTAGCGAGCTTTATACGGAATATACCCCTGCAGAAGGACAAGAACAGGGGTTATTAAGTAAACGATATACTTATCAGACTGAGGGCACTTCAGGAACAGGCGGACAACCTGGAACAGATTCTAATGATGACGATACTAACTATCAGATTGAGGATAATAATCAGACTGGAACAAGTACGAAATCTCAAACAGATGAATATAAACCAAATGAAAAAAAGACAACCACGGAATATGAAGTTGGGGCTGTAGTTCCAGGTGAATCAAGCATGGCTATTGTGGCTACCAGCTATACGATTTACAAGCAAGAAGAAGTGGAAGAGCAGGGATTGCTTGATGACATGTCTTGGAGTGAGTTTAAACGTCAAAATCAAGAGAAAACACAGATCGATGTAGTAGATGAAGTATATCAATTGGTAAAAAGCACCACAGGAATCGATACAAGAAATCTTACTATAACAGCATGGAATCAACCTATTTTCCAGGATAAGGAAGAGGCTGAGACCAATTATGATTTGTATATTATGATTGGGTTGATTGTGCTGATAGTAGCATTACTTATCTTTGTTGTATTTAAAGTGGCGAAACCAGTTGAGGTTACTGAACAGGAGCCAGAATTGTCTGTTGAAGAACTCCTTGCGACTACAAAGGAAAATCAGGATCTAGAAGATATTGAATTTTCAGAGAAATCTGAAACTAGAAAGATGATAGAGAAATTTGTAGATGATAATCCGGAGGCGGTTGCACAATTGCTTCGTAACTGGCTCAATGAGGATTGGGGGTAATTAGCATGACTAAGAATAGTGATATGTCTGGGGTTCAGAAAGCAGCAGTGTTGTTAATTTCACTTGGTCCTGAAAAATCTGCAAATGTATTTAAGCATTTAAAGGAAGAAGAAATTGAACAACTGACACTTGAAATTGCCAATACAAGAAGCATAGTCCCTCAGGTAAAGGAAAATGTATTAAATGAATTTTATGAAATATGTCTGGCACAGCAATATATAGCAGAAGGTGGTATCACCTACGCTAAAGAACTGTTGGAGAAAGCTCTCGGTGCTGAGAAGGCTAGGGATGTCATTGGTAAATTAACGGCTTCCTTACAGGTTAGACCATTTGAATTCATTAGGAAGACAGATGCATCTCAGTTATTAAACTTTATTCAAGAGGAACATCCACAGACGATAGCTCTTATTTTGTCTTATCTTCCATCGGGACAAGCTAGTGCTATTATCAGTTCCTTAACGCCAGACAAACAGGCGGATGTAGCAAAGCGTATTGCCCAGATGGATCGTACAAGTCCGGATGTCATTAAAGAAGTTGAGAAGGTATTGGAACGTAAATTGTCTTCTTTAGTAAACCAGGACTATACCATTGTAGGTGGCGTGGATTCTATCGTAGATATTTTAAATACGGTAGATCGTAGTACAGAGAAACATATTATGGAAACATTGGAGCTTGAAGAACCAGAACTTGCTGATGAAATACGTCGTAAGATGTTTGTGTTCGAAGATATTCTATCCTTGGACGACAAATCAATTCAACGTGTTCTTCGTGAAGTTGACAATAATGAGCTTGCTGTTGCTTTGAAGGGTGCTAATGAGGAAGTACAGAATATTATCTTTAATAACCTGTCCAAACGTCTGGCTACTATGATTAAAGAGGATATGGAATTTATGGGACCTGTACGTCTTAAAGATGTTGAAGAGGCGCAACAGAAGATTGTTAATATAATTCGTAAGCTGGAGGATTCCGCAGAGATTATTATTTCCAGAGGTGGAGGTGACGAGATTATTGTCTAATCTGATAAAATCTAACTTTATTTATGTTAATTCTAGTAAGAAAATTATAGATTCTGATACTTGTTTTAAAACATTGGCGCAGAAAAACATTCTTCCACAGGTTGAGGATTTGCAAAACGAAGCGAAAGAGAACCAATTTGTTGGTGGCATGAATGTGGTAAATATGCAGAGATTGATTGATGAGGAACAAGCCCTTATTATACAATCGGCTGAGAGAACCGTAAATGAAGCTAGGCAAAAGGCTATTGATATTGTGAATCAGGCAAAGGAAGAAGCTGAAAGTATCAGATCCCTTGCTATAGAGGAAGGGAAAAAGTTAGGGTATGTGAAAGGCTTTGAGGATGGTTCTAAGGAAATTGAACATCTAGAGACCGAACTTAAGGAAAAACTTAAGAAACAGGAACAGGATTATCAGACATTATTACAGGAATTGGAACCTAAGTTTGTAGATGTTATGTCTGGTTTGATTGAAAAGCTGACAAACGTGATTGTAGAGGACCAAAAAGGAGTGATTCTCCATTTAATAAATCAAGCTATTAACAACCTAGAACAAAGTGGAGAATTTATTGTCTGGGTTTCTAAAGAGGATGTTGAGTTTGTAAAGTCCCAGAAAGATAGTATCATGGGATCCCTAAATAAAGATGTCATGCTTCAGATTTTAGAGGACAGTTGCTTAAGCAAAAATCAATGTCTCATTGAGACGAATGGACACTATATAGATTGTAGTTTAGATATTCAGCTAAGCAACTTAGTCAAAAGTTTAAAAATGCTTGTGGTGAGTTAGGATAGGAGTAGACATGTCATTTCATATTGATTTTAATAAGTATTATGATTTACTTAATGAATCATATGAGAAGCAACTGGGTAAGGTGGTTAAGATAGTAGGACTGACTATTGAATCTATCGGTCCAGATGCCAACTTAAATGATTTGTGTCTCATTGTCTCACAGGATAAAAAGCATTCTATTATGGCAGAAGTTGTGGGATTTCGAGATGACAGAATTTTGTTAATGCCCTACCATAATGTGGAGGGGATTGGTGTAGGAAGTACCGTAGAAACTACTCATGAGCCTCTTAAGGTTTTTGTGGGTGATGATTTACTGGGTAAGACTTTGGATGGTTTGGGCAATCCTTTTGATAAAAAGCTACTTAATTGTACTTCTACCTACTCTGTGGAGGCGGCACCACCAGATCCTATGACAAGAGAAATAATTGATGAGGTGCTACCATTAGGAGTAAAAGCTGTAGATGGGCTTATTACAGTGGGTAAAGGTCAACGTATCGGTATCTTTGCTGGTAGTGGCGTTGGAAAAAGTACATTACTTGGTATGTTTGCAAGAAATACCAAAGCAGATATAAATGTTATAGCGTTAATCGGAGAGCGTGGCAGAGAAGTACGTGAGTTTATAGAACGTGATTTAGGTGAAGAAGGTATGAGGCGTTCGGTTGTAGTGGTTGCTACGTCAGACAAACCTGCCCTAATTCGTAACAAAGCGGCAAAGACTGCTACCTGTATTGCAGAATATTTTCGTGATCAGGGAAAGGATGTTCTGTTAATGATGGATAGTCTGACCCGTTTTTCAATGGCACAAAGAGAGATAGGACTGGCTTCAGGGGAGCCACCTGTTTCCAGAGGATATCCACCTAGTGTATATGCTGAAATGCCAAAACTATTAGAACGGGCAGGAAATGCAGAAAAGGGATCTATTACTGGGCTGTATACGGTTCTGGTAGATGGTGATGACTTTAATGAACCTATTACAGATACTGCCAGAGGAATTTTAGATGGTCATATTATGTTAACAAGAAAAATGGCCAACAAAAATCATTATCCGGCAATTGATATCTTGCAGAGTATTTCGCGTGTTATGTCCCATGTTGTAGAAAAGGAACATAAAGAAGCCGCTGGAAAGCTGAAAAATATACTGGCAACTTATCAGGATGCAGAGGATATCATTAATATTGGCGCTTATAAAGCTGGTTCTAACAAAGCAATCGACTTAGCCATATCAAAAATTGAGGCAGTAAACTCATTTTTACAGCAGGAAGTAGACGAAAGATTGGATTTTAATACAATTGTGGAACAATTGTTGGAAACGGTATCTTAGAAACATAATTAACACGTCTGATGGAGAGTGTAGCAATTGGCAAAATTTATATATAAGTTACAGAGTATCTTAAATATAAAAAATAAAATAGAAGATCAGGCAAAAAATGAATATGCGATAGCAAAAAATGCCTTGGACCAGGAAGTTGATAAATTAAGCAACCTATTGAAACGAAAGGTCTTTTACGAGAAGAAGTTCCTCGGAGAGATAAAAGAAACCTTAAATATCAAAGATATTAACCTTTGCCGACAGGCCATTAAAACAATGCAGTATCATATTGAGGAGCAACAGCGAAATGTAGAGGTTGCACAAAAGAAGCTTGAAATGGCCAGAGTAAAAATGAGTGAGGCAATGATTGATCGAAAGACACATGAGAAATTAAAGGAAAATGCTTTTGAGGATTTTGTGACTGAACTGAATCATGAGGAGAATAAGGAGATTGATGAATTAGTGAGCTATAAGTATAACAATAATGGTGAGGATGAGTAAAATATGGCTAAAAAAGACAAAAATGCAATTCCTGTTATGGAAGGTGAAGAGAAAGAAGGCACTGTTAGCAAGATAATATCTATACTAATTTGGCTCTTTATTATTGTGATATTAATGAGTATCATCATTATTTTTATAAAACTAGATATTGGGAAGGTTGGCTCTGATGTACTTCGCCCTGTGTTAAAGAATGTACCAGTGGTTAATTGGATTTTACCTGAAGCTCCTGAAAATATAATAGCAGATGAAGAGGGTTATGAATATGACAATTTGGGAGATGCAGTTGATAAGATAAAGGATTTACAAAAACAGCTAGCAGAAATGGATAAGACGAAGACACAAAATGAGAAGGCCATAAAGGACTTAACCGCTGAAGTAGCAAGATTGAAGGTATTCGAGGATGCTAGTAAAGAATTTAATAAGAGGGTATTAGAATTTGACACCAACGTAGTGAAGAATGAAAAGGCACCAGATATAAACGAATATATTAAGTATTACGAGCAAATCAACCCAGAGAATGCTGCTGAAATATATCGACAGGTAGTGGAACAAATGCAGATTGATGAAAAAATCAAGCAGCAAGGAGAACGTTATTCTAAGATGGAACCTAAAGCTGCAGCTGATGCGTTACAGATTATGACAGGGGATTTGGATTTGGTGTCACAGATACTTATGAGTATGAATACTTCGAAGAGTGCTCTTATTATGCAGGAAATGGAGCCAGATTTCTGTGCTAAGATTTCAAAGAAGATGTTACTCATGGCAAAATAGCCATGTGAACATAGAAAAAATAAATAAGGAGGTGAGAAAATGACAGACGTAAAGATGCAAACCATGCTATTACAAAAGAGTACAAAAGCTTCTACTGGTAAGGGTAATAACATAAGGGGATTACATAAGCCAAGCAAAAAAGACGACTCTTTTTCGGATATTATGGCAATGCAGAGTAATCCAACACAAGCTTCTGCAAAGAGTAATAATGCAAAGGGTACAAAAAACCAATCAGAACCCGTAGTGGCGAAAGAAATAACGACGAAAGCTACAACAACTACAAATGATAAAGATGGTAATAATGTATCAGAAACTCCTACTCTGGAAGATACAAAAACATTGAATCCAGAAACTAATACAGAAGAAGTTGATAAAGACATAGGGATAGATGTAGAAATTGGTTTACAAAAGTTTCTTCAAGAATTACAGAAGATTTTGGGTATTACCGATAAGGAACTTGATCAAATGTTGCAGGAATTAGGTTTAACTCCAATGGAGTTACTAGATCCAGAAAATCTGCAGACGTTGATTCTTAAACAATACAATGCAGAAGGTGTCACAGATGCTTTGGTTAATGAACCTTTGGCCAATACTATAAAAGAAGGTTTACAGGCTCTTTCTAGGTTACAGGAACATATTGATCACTTGGCTGGAAAAGTTAGTGATCAAATAACACCAGAGACGTTACCAGAAGAGATAGAAGTTCAACCTACTGTTGATGAGAAGCTAAGACAGCCAACCATAAAAGAAGAGGTAATAACCGTTTCTTCTGAAAAAGATATTAAAGTCTTAGTGGAAAAGGATACTTCATCTTTTAAAAATCAGTCAGAAGAAAGTGGTCTTGAAAGTCATGACAGAAAGCTTGAAATTCCAAAACCAACAGATTCAAAGACAAATTTTGTGGACTACTTTACATCCAGAGTGAATCAGGTAGGAATAGGTGCAGCGAATGTAATGGATGAACCTGTCAATGTGGGAAGCATTATTACACAGATTGTGGATCAGATTAAACTGACAATCAATCAGACACAAACCAGTATGCATCTACTACTAAATCCAGAAGAATTAGGCCATGTAGAGTTGCTAGTAGCCCATAAGGAAGGTATTATGACAGCACATTTTACTGTAGAAAACCAAGTTGCCAAGGAAGCCCTTGAATCTTCTCTGAATCTCTTAAGACAAAGTTTTGAAGAGCAGGGAATAAAGGTAGCTGAAGTTGAGGTTACCATCGGTAATTACTCGGAAAGCTTTAGCAGGGATGAAGGAAATGGGCAGGCATCAGGACAAGATAATTCCAATAAAAAACCAGGCTTTCAGAGACTGGACTATGGTGAAGAAATTGATGGAACTGATTTGGCACAAACAGAGAGAACAAATTATAATGGCACGGTAGATTATACCGCATAGTAATTATGAAAGGAGGAGTAATATGGCTAATGTAGCAGAGATAAAGGATGGAAAACTTTTAGATAACACTAGTATTAATTCTACAAAAAAGAGAGTTATTGGAACAGATGCCTTGGGAAAAGATGCATTTATGCAATTATTAGTAACCCAGATGCAGTATCAGGATCCATTGAATCCATCTTCTGACACAGATTATATTGCCCAGTTAGCAACATTTTCACAGCTTGAGCAGTTAACAAATTTGAATTCATCATTCTCAAGTACGCAGGCAATGAATCTTGTGGGCAAGACAGTTACAATTGAGACTACAGATTCAACAGAAAATGTTAAGTACATAACTGGTGTCGTGGATTACACAACATTTACTAAGGGAAGTGCAAAAGTATGCGTGAATGGTAATCTCTATGACTATGATAAGGTACGAGAAGTTTATGATTCTACTTATTTGCTAAAACAGGGTGCTCCAAACGTTACTGCAGCTAAGTTGGAGTATAGCCATGAAAATCCTAAGGATGTTACGATAGATGTAGACTTAGGAACCACAAGCATAGCAAATAGTATGGCTGTGTTAATCAATAACACACCTATTGCAAAAGAGAATCTTAGTTTGGACGGAAAGACTTTAACGATTAAAGCAGAAGCCTTTAAGGATCTTAAAAAAGGAATGTATGATTTAATTTTTGCCTTTGATGATCCATTGGGTACCATTATAAACGGAGAGGTATCTCTTGATGTGAAGGATAATCCAATCCCTGTAGAGGATACTGAGTAAACGGAGTAATAACTAAGCAATGGAAGGCTGGTGTTAGTATGAACATATCCAATAACAATTTTAGCTCCATTGAGTTAATGCGTGATCAGTTGCAAGGTGGTAATACCCAGGTAAAGAAGCAGGAAGCTATTAAAAGAAATATTTCATTTGAAGAAATCTTAAATGAGAAGTCTAAGTTGGCTGAGAATGGTGGTTTAAAATTCTCCAGACATGCCAATGAAAGATTAGCAAGTAGAAATATTGATTTGACTAATGAACAGCTTTCAAAGTTAGAGACTGGCACACAGCGCGCTAAAATGAAGGGTATAAAGGAGTCATTGGTTATGGTGGATAATTTGGCTTTTATAGTCAGTGTAAAAAACAATACTGTTATTACCGCTATGAATGACCAAGATGATCAAATCTTTACCAATATCGATGGCGCAGTGATAATGTAACAAGAAAAACGGCTGGACCTTATAAAGGGAGCCGTCGCCTTTGAATGACAGAGAAGGCGAAAACTATAAGGTGAAAGGTTAGGTGTATAAATTATGATGAGAGCACTATTTTCTGGTGTTTCCGGTCTTAAGGTTCATCAGACAAAAATGGATGTTATAGGTAATAATATTGCCAACGTGAATACAGTTGGTTTTAAGTCAAGTTCTGTGCGTTTTAGTGATGTGTTTTATCAGACAACACAATCTGCCACAGGTGCCAATGAAGTCACAGGAAGTGCTGGTAGGAATGCTACTCAGATTGGACTTGGTTCTTCTGTAAATGCTGTATATAGTTCAATCGCTATGCCAGGAGGATCTGAAAGAACGGATAATCCACTGGATATTATGATCAAAGGAGATGCCTTTTTTATTGTAAATAATGGTGGGCCTAATTATTTTACAAGAGCAGGTTCTTTTACAATAGATTCCGCTGGAAATCTGTGTAACTATAGTGGTTATAATGTTATGGGTTGGCAGGTAGATAAGACAACAGGTAGTATTGTTGTAGATACTGTAAAACCATTACAGATTATGGCGCCTGAAAATCTATATTCTCCACCAAAGGCAACAACTGCTAGTACAATTTCAGGATCGATCAATCGATCAGATGAGGCGCTTAAAGCAGACAAGGGTGGAAGAATGTGTCAGATTGAATTTTATGATGCGTTAGGCTATAAATACAATGCAAAGATAAAGGTTACGCAGCTTGCTTCTCCTACTGACGGAACTCAATATAGCATAACTTTAGATGATATATTGGAGAGTAGTGAAGGAAAAAATGCTTCTGGTAAATCTATTTTAACTAGTCTAGCTGGGACAGATATTACTTTCGGAGGTGCTACCTATAAAATCGATGAGAATGGAAAACTTAGCGCTCCAGACAAACCAGTTGTATTAAAATTCAGTCCGAAAGATGGTAGTTTTGTCTCTGTGGATGATAACGAGCAAGGAATTGCAACCTTAACAATTGACGGTCCTGCTTTTAGACCACTAGATTTACATTTTTCATCGCTTACTATGTCTGGTAAAGATGGCACTAACGGTAACTCTGCAATAGGATCTGACAGAGGTGATCCTAAGGGAAATGGAGCTGGTCGAAGAGCTGGTGAAATGATAGGGGTTTCTGTTGATACGTCTGGTAAGATATTTGGTAGCTATGACAATGGTGATGAAATACTTCTAGGACAAATTGCGGTTACTACGTTTAATAATCCAGCTGGTTTGGAGGCAATTGGTGACAACCTCTATGCTCAGAGCCAAAACTCGGGACAATTTGATGGAATTGGTGAGGATCCAACTGCAGGAGGTGGAGGTCTTAATACTGGCGTACTAGAAATGTCCAATGTTGACCTTTCTACAGAATTTACCCAGATGATTACTACTCAAAGAGGATTCCAAGCAAACTCTAGAATCATTACAACTTCAGATACTATGTTGGAAGAACTAATTAATTTAAAGCGTTAGGATAAATTAAGTTCTGCGGACAGCTAAGTGCTGTCCGCCGATACTATAAGATGGGGCAATCCCTTGATTTTTGAAATGTCTGTCATATAAGGCAAGAATAAAGTATTAGGTAGGTGAAAGTGTTGGATTTAACTACAGTGGGTGGTATAGTTATAGGTTTAATTTTTGTTTTTCTTGGTATTGTATTGGGAGATCAAGGTATGAATGCCCTTTGGAATTTCTGGGATCCTTTGTCAGTAGTTATCACATTTGGTGGTTCCTTTACTTGCTTATTGACTATGTCAAGTTCCTTTAAAGATTATATAGGAGGGTTTAAGTCTTTCTCAAAAGCAATTAAGAAGCCTACTTTTGATATCCCAGGGACAATTAAGCTTATTATTACATTATCTAACACGGCAAGAAAAGAAGGATTACTGGCTTTGGAGGAATCTGCAGCAAATCTTGAGGATCCCTTTCTGAAAAAGGGGATTTTACTGATTGTAGATGGTACAGATCCGGAGTTGGTACGTAATATTCTGGAGACAGAATTATCTTGTCTGGAGGAAAGACATAAGGATAAAATTGGATTTTGGGAGAACATGGCCTCTATGGGTCCTGCCTGGGGTATGATTGGTACCCTGATTGGTCTGATTAATATGTTAAAGACTTTGGATGATCTAGATGCAGTTGGTCCTAATATGGCGGTTGCCTTGGTTACAACCTTTTATGGCTCAATGCTTGCTAACTGGATTGCAACTCCTATTGCAACAAAGTTAAAGAGCAATAGTGCGACAGAGGTATTGATGAAAGAGGTTATGGTAGAAGGTCTGCTTTCCATACAGGCTGGGGAAAATCCTCGTGTTATTGAGGAAAAACTGAAATCCTTCTTGTTGCCAATAAACCGTGAGAACCTTATAACTGAGGAAGGTGAGAATGTTGGCTAGGAAGAAAAAACCTGAGGAACCTAAGGGCGGTGAAGGTTGGATTACTACTTTCAGTGATTTGATGAACTTGCTGTTAACATTCTTTGTGTTGCTTTTTTCTTTGTCATCAGTAGATGCCGAAAAATGGGAACAGGTGGTTACTTCTTTTACTGCTAATTTTGGAATATTTGAGGGCGGTTCTATGGGAGTCGGAGAAGGTTCCTTGATATCGTCAGGAATTAGTCAATTACAGAATGTAGGGGAATATTTTAAAGATATGGGAAATAGTGAGGAGGATTCTAATGATCAGCCTAATGATGGAAAGAATGACGATCCGAAGGCTACTCCCGCCCCACAAAATAGTAATCCTCCAAGTGATTCTAAGGATGACCAGAAAATAATTGATAAGTACAAGGAAGAAATGCGGGAGAAACAGCAAAAGGTAACAGAGGAAATGTATGAACGAGTAGTTGGTTTGGTGGAACGTAACAGTCTGGAGCAATATGTTTCTGTAGGAATTGATAAGGACTACCAATATATTAAATTATCTATGTATGGGGCTATTTTATTTGATTCAGGGAAAGCTGATATTAAAAAAGAGGCGTTACATATTTTAAATAAGATAGGAAGTATACTTAAGACCTATCAAGATAATTTAATCAAGATAGAAGGCCATACAGATAATGTACCAATTACCAATAATGTTGAGTATAAAAGCAATATGGAGTTATCTACAGCACGTGCTTATACTGTATGGGAGTATATGACAGATGTGAAAAGGCTGAATCCTAAAAAATTGGAGGCCGCTGGACGGAGTGAGTATGATCCAATTGCTGATAACAGTACTGAAGATGGTAGAAAAAAGAACAGACGCGTAGAATTTAAGATTTTTAGTGATTTGGATGAATGACAATAGGAGAGTAAAAATGAAGAAAAATATCACAACAATTATAGTTTTGGCTTTAGTTACTTTGAATGTGGTACTTACCGGCATTATTATGTTTGTGATGGTACCTTCTTTAAATAAGGTAAATACTTTGCTTACTAAGGTATCTAATATTATAGATCTGGAACTGGAACATCCGGATGAAAAAACTGGAGAAGTGTCGATGGCAGATCGTGAAGACAAGACTATTGATACTAAAATACAAATCACTTTAATGTCAGATAATGATGGAAAAACGCATTATGCGGCAATTGATTCAATTACCATAACATTAAATAAAAAAGCTGATTCTTATGACGAGGTTTCAAAAGTATTTGATAGCAATAAAACATACATACAGGATATTATCACTAACATATATACACAATACACGTTTAAAAAGGCACAAATAAGCGGTGCTGAGATAAAAGTTAAAGCATTAGAGCAGATTAGCAAGCATTTTGACGGAGCAGATTGCTTTTTAAATATTGGGTTCGGAAATTTGCGTTTCAATTAAAATATGGTAGAAAATTGCTTTATTTTAACTAATTATTGTGTTAATATTAAATATATTACGAATTATTGAAAGACAAGTAACTAGGAGGTGTCAAAATGGGGGACGTCTTGTCACAAAGTGAAATAGACAATCTGCTGGCAGCTATAAGTAGTGGAGAATTAGATGCAGATGATATGAAAAGTAGCGATGACAAGCAGGTTAAGAACTATGATTTTAAGCGACCTTCCAAGTTTTCAAAAGAGCATTTAAGAACGCTAGTTATTATTTTTGATCATTATGCCAGACTTTTAAGTACGAATCTACCTGCATATTTACGTAAAAACGTTCAGATAGAGGTTATGAATTCAGAGGCAGTTACCTATTCGGAGTTTTCCAATGCCCTTGCCAATCCAGTTATTTTAGGGATTGTTGATTTTGCACCATTGGATGGTAATATTATCTTAGAACTTGCTGAAAACCTGGGATACGCTATTGTAGACAGAATGCTTGGCGGTAGTGGAATTCCTTTAGAAAAAACCAGAGATTTTTCTGAAATTGAGCTCAGTATTCTAGAGCGAATAATGAATGTGTGCACAAATTTGTTGAAAGAACCATGGAACAGTGTTCTCCCTATAGAACCGAGATTGGAACGTATTGAAACAAACTCCCAATTTGCACAAATTATATCACCTAATGAAATGACTTCTATAGTGACTATGAATATTCGAGTGGGTACCGTGGAAGGTTTGATGAATATATGTATTCCGTATTCCTGCGTGGAAAGTATTATTGATAAGCTGAATACGAAGTATTGGTATTCCAGTGTAAGAGTACAGGATAAAGAAGCATATCACGAGTATATTGAAACTGCAATAGCAAGAGCCAGAATTCCAATTCGGGCGATCCTGGGGAAGAGTACAGTATCGGTTACTGATTTTCTTAATCTTCAGCTAGGAGATATTATTAGACTGAATACAAAGATTGATGGGGAATTGGATGTTTATGTTGGTAATGCAAAGAAGTTTAAAGCATTGCCTGGTTCATCTGATGAAAGCTATGCCGTTAGAGTAACATCAATAATCAAGGAGGAATAGCAGCATGGATGGCATGTTATCTCAAGAAGAAATAAATGCACTATTAAATAGCATTTCTTCCTCGGACGCAGAGGTACAAACAAGCTCTAGTGAACTCACAGAGCAATTATCTATTGAAGAAAAGGACGCCATTGGTGAACTCTCAAATATCAGTATGGGAACGGCAGCTACGACCTTATCTCAATTAGTCAATCGAAAAGTACTTATTACAACTCCGAAGGTAGAGCTTGCAACGTGGGAAGATATTTCCAACAAATTTGATAAGCCCTGTGTTTACATACAAATTTCATATAAACAAGGCTTGGAAGGCAACAACATATTAATTCTAAAAGAAGCCGATGTATTACTGATTGCCGATTTGATGATGGGCGGAGATGGTTCTAATGCTGATGGAGAAGTAAATGAATTTCATCTAAGTGCGATTAGTGAAGCTATGAACCAAATGATGGGTAGTGCTTCTACTTCTTTATCTTCAATGATTGACCGGGTGGTAGATATCAGTCCACCTGAGTCCCACCGTGTCCAATTAGAAGAACAACTTAATGTAATGTATCCTCTTTGTGAGGAACCATTTGTTAAGGTTTCATTTAAGATGGAAATTGACAGTCTAGTTGACAGTGAAATTATGCAACTGTATTCAGTTGATTTTGCAAAAGATCTCTACAGCAAATTTACTCAGAACAGTATACCTCCTGAGCCAGAGCATACGTCGACTGTAGCTAGTCAAACAACCCATGCACCAAGTGAAACGTCTCTTAATGGCATGTCTATTAATATGTCAGAAAATTATAATCAAATGAATGGAATGCCAATGGGAGGAATGCCAACAGGTGGAATGGCAATGGGAGGAATGCCAATGGGGGGAATGCCACAAGGTGTTAATGTCAAACAAGCACAATTTCAGCCGTTTAATTCTAGAATTAACCCTGTTACCCAGCAGGAAAATATTGATTTAATTATGGATGTACCACTAGAAGTAACCGTAGAGCTAGGTCGCACCAATAAATCAATAAAAGAGATATTGGATTTTGCGCCAGGTACTATAATCGAGTTAAGTAAGTTGGCAGGTGAACCAATTGACGTGTTAGTGAATGGAAAGAATGTTGCTAGAGGGGAAGTAGTAGTAATCGAGGAAAGCTTTGGCGTACGAGTAACAGAAATTATAAAATAGTTTAAGGATGGGAGAAATTGTTATGGCGAAAAATATACTTATTGTTGATGATGCAGCTTTTATGCGAATGATGATTAAAGATATCTTAACCAAGAATGGTTATAATGTAATTGCAGAAGCTGAAAATGGAATTAAAGCTATTGATAAGTATAATGAGACAAAACCTGATTTAGTATTAATGGATATTACTATGCCAGAAATGGATGGCTTACAGGCTTTAAAAAAGATTAAGAGTGTTGATTCTGCGGCGAAGATTATTATGTGTTCTGCTATGGGACAACAAGCTATGGTAATCGATTCTATTCAAAGTGGAGCAAAGGATTTTATTGTAAAACCATTTCAAGCTGAGCGTGTTTTAGAAGCTGTAAAAAAGGTGATTGGCGAATAATTGGAGGCATCTATACGTGGAAAACTTTGTTTTGTTAACTTTAGATGGTGGTGGATTCTTTGATTTATTTGTTCTTATCCTCGTCTTTATACTGATTTTGGTGGCTGCCTATTATGTGACCAAATGGGTGTCCACCTCTGGATTAAAAATGCAGAAAAACCAGAATATAAAGATTCTAGAGGTGTTTCGGTTAAATCAGTCGAAGTACATATATATTGTAGAACTTGGCAACAAAGTAGTTGCCCTTGGAGTGTCAAAGGATCATATTGAATATTTAACCGATTTGGAGAGGGATAGCTTGGAATTCAAGAAGCCAGAAAGTGGACTTATGAATTTTAAGGACTTTCTAAAGCTGTCAAAGAACAAACTTGAAAAGAAAAGTTCCACTTTTGATGACGAAATAAGGCAATTTGACAAGAAAGAAGAGTAAGGTTAATTGATGAGCGCAAAGAGGAAAAAAACACTGCGAGCAATACGGTTTTATATGTTATTCATTTGTCTGTTTGGTATATTGGTGCTAATACCAGGGGATAGAGCAAGTGCTACGAGCCCTAGTACTCCAAGTACTAGTCCTGCAGCAACTAATAATGCATCTACGCCAGATCCAAATGGACAATTTAATCTTAATATAAATTCTAATGCTGGAAGTACAAGTCTTTCTAGTACTCTTCAGATCCTCTTAATTCTGACTGTGATTAGTCTTGCACCATCTATTTTAATCATGGTGACTTCTTTTACAAGAATAATTATAGTACTTCATTTTACAAGAACTGCGTTGGGGACCAATACGACACCACCAAATCAGGTGATTATAGGGTTATCATTATTTCTAACCTTTTTTATAATGGCTCCAACCTTTACCGAGGTGAACAAGGTTGCGGTACAACCTTTGACCAAGGGAGAGATCACCCAGGAAGAGGCTTTTGACAAGGGAATGAAACCGATTCGCAGTTTTATGTTTGATCAGGCTGATCGTAAGGATTTGAAGCTTTTTTTGAATATTGCTGGTGTAAGTTCTGATAGTCTTGAAGAGCAGGATGATATTCCTACTACGGTATTGATTCCAGCTTTTATAATTAGCGAATTAAGATATGCCTTTATTATTGGCTTCTTAATTTATATACCATTTATTATTATTGATATGGTTGTGGCGTCTACGCTTATGTCTATGGGTATGATGATGCTACCACCTACGACGATTTCCATGCCGTTTAAGATTTTACTATTTATACTAGCAGACGGATGGAATCTGATTATTGGACAAGTTGTTAAGAGTTTTTACTAACTCTAATTAAGGAGTGTTAATACATGACAGATGCTTCCGTAATGGAAATTGCATATAAAGCAGTATGGATAATCATTAAGTCATCAGCCCCATTATTAGTGGTTTCACTTGTGGTAGGTCTGATTATCAGTATCTTTCAGACAGTTACGTCTATACAGGAGCAAACTCTTACCTTTGTACCAAAACTACTGGCTATCTTAATCGTTATTGTGTTGGCTGGTCAATGGATAATGAATAATGTAGTAACATTTTTTGTAGAGTTAATGACTAATTTGGACAAATGGATTCATTAATAGGCTTAGGAGTAAGGTATGACTATCACTGTGGAAAATGTAGAGTTTTATTTGCTCATATTGGTACGATTGTCGATGTTTATCTTTACAGCGCCAATATTTAGTATTAGAAGTATTCCAATGAAAGTAAAAGTTGCAATTTCAGTGTTTTTGACTATGATTGTTGCGACATTAATACCTGTCGAATCTGTTGTCTATACTACTGCATTTGGGTTGGCGTTACTAGTGCTAAAGGAAGCTCTGGTAGGCCTTTGTATTGGATTTATCGCAAGTATCTGTACTCGTATTATCAGCTTTTCAGGCCAGCTCTTGGATATGGAAATAGGATTTTCTATGGCTAGTGAATTCGATCCAATTAATCAGAATCAGGTTACAGTTACCGGTAATCTTCTTACATATCTGGTAATGCTTATATTGTTAGTAACCAATTTACACTATTACCTAATTCGAGCAATCATTGCTACCTATACGCTAATTCCAGTTGGAAAAGCCGTTATTTCATTTGATATGTACAAAATCATGATCAAATTTTTGGTTGATTTTTTTCTAATTGGCTTTCGTATCATCCTGCCTGTATTTGCAGCGACATTAATTGTAAATATGGTATTGGGAATACTGGCGAAGGTTTCTCCGCAATTGAATATGTTTGTAGTAGGCTTTCAGTTAAAGATATTTATTGGATTATTGGTACTGCTTATAGTTGTTAGAATGTTACCAGGTATATCAAGCTTTATTGTAACTGAGATGAAGGACATGATGGAATATGTAATGAAGAGCCTGGCAGGTGCATAGTAGGTACATAATATGATGAAAGATAACAAATATTTTATTGCATATAATCTTCAGTTTTTTGCAGATGGACCTGGTGGTGAAAAAACTGAAGAACCAACCACAAAGAAGTTGGGGGATGCCAGAAAAGAAGGACAGGTATCAAAAAGTCAGGAAATAATTATTGGGGGCTCATTAGTCGCTGTATTTCTAGGGCTGAAGCTTTTTGTGGGTTATGTTGCTGATAAGTTTTTAGAGGGATTTGTAAAGTATTATGGTTCCATTGATTCCATGGTTAAAAATCGTCTTAATTTGGGACAGTCGCAAACCTTGGTTAATGAAGTAATAAAGGATGTTATTTTTATATCTTTGCCTCTTATGCTTATAGCTATGATAGCTGGCTTTATCGTTGTTATTGTTCAGGTGAAATGGGAAATATCTTTAAAACCGTTGACACCAAAATTTAGTAGAATAAACCCTTTACAGGGATTTAGTAGAATATTTTCCAAGGACAAAATAATCGAATTAATAAAAGCAGTTGCCAAAATTGGGCTTATATTTTTGATTGTTTATAATGAATTTAAAGACAATTTAACTTTTTTGACGAAGTTATATGATGTGACATTAATGGAAGGAATTGCTGTAACTGGGACTATGGTCATTGACCTTGGATTGAAAATTAGTTTGATTTATTTAATCATCGGAGTGGCAGATTTGTTTTACCAAAAGCGTAAATTTAAAAAAGATTTGATGATGACCAAGCAGGAAGTTAAGGATGAATTCAAACAAACAGAAGGAGATCCTGTGATTAAAGGTCGTATACGTCAAAAAATGCGTGAGATGTCGCAAAGAAGAATGATGCAACAGCTACCTGAGGCTGATGTGGTTATTACAAACCCTACACATTTTGCAGTTGCCCTAAGATATGATAAAGAATCCTTTAAGGCACCAATTGTTATAGCGAAAGGTGCAGATTATGTAGCTTCTAAAATCAAAGAAGTAGCTAGGGAAAATGATATTGAGATTGTTGAAAATAAACCTTTAGCAAGAATGTTGTATTTTAATGTTGAACTGGGCGATGAGATTCCTCAGGAATTATATCAAACAGTGGCAGAGGTGCTGGCTTATGTATATAAGTTAAAGCATTCGTAGCTTTAAAATAACTTAATTAGACAATTAGATTAATTTATATAGATGGTAATAGAGGGAGGAGCTTGTTGATGAAAAAGACAGATGTATTTGTTGGCCTATATATATTGGCGGCGATTATATTTCTGATTGTACCGATGCCTTCCTGGTTATTGGACATTTTATTAGCACTGAATCTTTCCATAGCTTTAGTGATTATGTTCAATTGTTTATTTTCTAAAGAAGCTTTAGATATGGCAAGCTTTCCAACTTTACTTTTGTTTACTACTGTATTTCGTATCGGATTAAATGTGTCCTCTACAAAATTGATTCTATCCACTGGTGAGCCTGGAAACGTTGTCAAAACCTTCGGAGAATTTGTTGGTGGAAATGACATAGTAATCGGTGCTATCATCTTCTTTATTTTGATTGTAGTACAGTTTATTGTCATTAATAAAGGATCTGAACGTGTTTCAGAGGTAACAGCCAGATTTACACTGGATGCCATGCCAGGAAAACAGATGGCCATCGATGCTGATCTTAATACAGGAGCGATTACAGATGCTCAGGCGAGAGAGCGAAGAGAAAAGCTTCAGATGGAATCCTCCTTTTTTGGAGCCATGGATGGTGCTACCAAATATGTAAAAGGTGATGCCATAGCGGGATTGATTATTACCGTAATTAACCTGGTGGGTGGATTGGTGATTGGATCCTTGAGAAATGGATTACCAATATCAGAAGCCTTTGATAAGTATATGATTTTAACAATTGGTGATGGTCTGGTTTCCCAGATTCCATCCTTACTTATATCGTTATCTACCGGTATTATTGTTACTAAGGTTTCCAAGGAAGCTGATATCGGAGATATTCTTGTAAAGCAGCTGTTTTCCATACCAAAAGTTTTGTATTTAGTTGGTGGAAGTATGGCCTTTTTGGGTATTGTAACACCATTAAATACTTTTCTCTTCCTCCTATATGGAGCAGCTTTTATCATAGCTGGGTATCAGATTCAACATCGTATTGGTGTAGCAGGAGTGCAAGACGAAGTTGCTGAGGATGAGGAAGGTGTTGAAGAAATCAGGCGTCCTGAAAATGTGGTATCTCTTCTTCAGGTAGATCCAATTGAGTTGGAGTTTGGCTACGGTATTATTCCACTTGCAGATGTCAATCAAGGTGGAGATTTACTAGATCGTATCGTTATGATACGTCGACAGGTAGCCCTAGAGCTTGGATGTGTCGTTCCTATGGTTCGTTTAAGAGATAATATTCAACTTAATCCGAATCAATATTTGATTAAGATAAAGGGAGTTCCTATCAGCGATGGGGAAATCCTGTTTGACCATTACATGGCAATGAATCCTGGTTATGTAGAAGAGGAGATTACGGGTATTCCTACCTTTGAACCTTCCTTCCATCTTCCTGCCATATGGATAACTGAAAGTCAACGTGAGAGAGCAGAGTCTATGGGGTATACTGTAGTAGATCCGCCATCCATTATTGCTACTCACCTAATGGAAATCATCAGAAGAAATCTGGCAGATTTGTTAAGCAGACAGGATGTCCAGAACCTGATTAATAATATTAGCGAAGCCAATTCTACGTTGGTGGGAGAACTTGTACCCAAATTACTTAGTGTTGGTGAGATACAGAAAGTGCTTCAAAATCTGTTACGGGAGGGTATATCAATCCGTGATTTGATTACTATATTTGAGACATTAGCAGATTATGCTACAACTACAAGAGATACTGATGTACTAACCGAGTATGTCAGACAGAGTCTAAAAAGGGCCATTTCCAATAAGTTTTTCCCAGAGGTAGAGAACAACAGTGTAGTTACTCTGGATCCAAACATTGAACAGGAAATTATGGCGTCTGTTAAGCAGACTGAACAAGGTTCCTACCTGACTTTAGAGCCAGAGAAGGTGCAGTCTATTATGGAATCTGTAAAGAATCAAACAGCTAAACTTGAGGATTTGGGAAAAACACCAATTGTTATTACTTCTCCTATCGTAAGAATGTACTTTAAAAAGTTAACATTAGACTACTTTAGGGATTTAGTGGTTCTTTCCTATAATGAAATAGATACTTCAGTTGAATTACAATCAGTGGGGATGGTGACTATCTAATGGTTATTAAAAAGTACAAGGCAGAGACAGAAAATGATGCTATGATCCTTGTAAAAGAAGATTTGGGCAAAGATGCAATTGTTATGAATATTAAGTCTATTAGGCCAAAAGGAATATTTCGTGCTTTTCGCAGACCTTTAGTTGAGGTTACTGCTGCATATGATGATAGCGCAGAAGTAAAAAGTCATCAGGCTATTGTTAAAGACCCCGTTAATAATGTTAGTTTTCATAAAGATTATAATCAGGCTTTAAAGCGTGGAGATATACTAATTGACGGTCTGGGAACTGAGGTTAAAAAAGCTGGCGAAAGTAGTGCTATAGAAGTTAAACTGGACAATTTGCAGACTATGTTGGAAAAACAGATAGCGTCTGATGCTATAAAGAAAGAGCCTCAAAAAGAAGAAGAGAAGGAAGCCATTAAAAGCATTTTTGACAATGCTTGCGTAAAATTGATTATTGAGAAATTAACAGATAATGAAGTTACGAAGGAGAATGTAAATTGCATTATTAATGAGGTAGAAAATCGTATTAACAAGGACACCACCATTGATAATGTTTTATCCCATGTGTACCAAAAGATAGTATTAAAACTTGGTCAACCTAAGACAATTACTTTAAATCGCGAAGGTACCAAATTCATATATTTTGTTGGACCTACAGGAGTAGGAAAGACAACAAGCATTGCTAAACTAGTATCTAGCATTAAGATTAAAAACAATATAAAGGTAGGTCTGATTACTTTAGATACTTACCGAATTGCAGCGGTGGAACAGCTTAGAACTTATGCTAATATTTTAAACATCCCTTTCCGTGTAGTATACTCTAGTAATGAACTTAAGAAAGCCCGGGAAGAGTTTAAGGATTATGATTTGGTTCTAGTGGATACAGCAGGACGTAGCCATAAAAATGAAGATCAGATTAATGATATCCGCGATATGATTGAAACTACGCCAGAAGAGTTTCGAGAGGTATACTTAGTACTTAGTATAACGACAAAATATAAGGATTTACTTCAAATAGTAGAATCTTATAAAAAGATAACTGACTATAATCTGATTTTTACAAAGCTAGATGAAACTAGTTCACTGGGAAATATACTTAACATTAGAATGCTTACTCAAGCTCCGTTATCCTATACAACTTGGGGACAAAATGTTCCTGATGATATTAGTAAAGTGAATGCCCAGATGATTGCTAAGCAATTGCTAGGAGGTATGGACTAATGGATCAAGCAACAAATTTGCGTAATATAATCAAACAACAGGAGGTTATACAGCATACCTCTAAAATTATTACTGTGACTAGTGGTAAGGGAGGGGTAGGTAAATCTAGTCTTTCGATTAACCTAGCGATTTGTCTAAGCAAACTTAACAATCGTGTAGTAATACTGGATGCTGACTTTGGACTGGCAAATATAGAAGTAATGCTTGGAGTACGTCCTCAAAATAATCTTGCAGGATTGATGTATGGAGGAAAATCTCTTAAGGATATTATTACTCCGGGTCCTTTTAATATCGGATTAATATCAGGTGGTTCCGGTATCGCAGAACTTACGAATCTGGATAATGGGCAATTTGCCAATGTGGCAAACAAATTGGTCGAGCTTGATGAAATAGCCGACTATGTTATTGTGGATACCGGTGCAGGTATATCAGATGGCTTGATGAAGTTTATAGAAATCAGTAATTTAACACTATTAGTGGCTACGCCAGAACCTACCTCTATTACAGATGCCTATGCAGTAATGAAATCTGTTAACAGGACATTTATAAGAGTAGATGATAAACCAATAATAAAAATGATTGCAAATCGTGTAGCTTCCTATGAGGAAGGAAAAGAATTATATGCTAAGTTACATAAGGTAGTAAGCCGATTCCTTTCTGTTAATTTGTCTTATTTAGGTGGCGTTTTGCAAGATTCCAGCATAACTAAAGCTGTTATGGCTCAAAACCCCATTACCATTGCTAATCCTAACTCTCCAGCCGCAAAGACATTCATGGATATTGCAACAATGATACACCATGGTGAACAGGTAGAGCAGAAGGATAGGGGTGGAATAAGACAGCTTTTTACTAATATGAGATATTCCAGATATTAGCAGAAGGTAGGTAGGATATAATGATTTCTACAATAATTACCATTGGCGACAAAATAACCCTAACAAAAGTTCATAATATTGACGAAATTAATATTGAAATGAAAGATTATGTAAGTTCAGTTTTAGATATAGATGATGGTGAATACTTACATATAGGAATGCCATTTGATAGTGGACATATGGTGACTTTACAGATTGGAGACAACTATCAAATTTGTGTTTACACCAAACGTGGCTTGTACCAATGTAACGGTATGGTAATTGACAGATATCGGGAAGGTACTTTACATATTGCTATTGTTAGATTACTGTCAGTTCTAGCTCGTCATCAGAGAAGACAATTTTATCGTTTAGAGATGATTATGGATATTAAACATTGTCTGTATGAGGAAGCATCTAATACCGTTAAACCTTTAGAACTGCAATGGGAAGAAGCAGTCATGACGGATATAAGCGGTGGAGGTGCAAGGTTTAATTCTAAAGTTCGATTTGATAAAGGAAATCTAGTGCTTATAAATATAACGCTTCCATTACCTAATGGTGATCAGGAATTTATATTGAAGGCTAGGGTGATTTCTTCTCAGATGTTAATTAATAGGATTGGCACCTATGAAAATCGTGTGGAGTTTTCTGAGATAGAGCTATGCCAACGGGAGGCAATTATTAGATACATCTTTGAGGAAGAAAGAAAACAGCTGAGAAGGGAAAAGGGATTGGTGTAAGATGGACAAATTAGTGGTAATTATTTGCTCAACAGGCGGTCCTAAGGCTTTACAAAGGATAATTCCCTTGTTACCTAAAGATTTGGGATGCTCTGTGTTAATCGTACAGCATATGCCTCAAGGTTTTACAAAATCACTAGCAAATCGCCTTAATGATTTAAGTGAGATTACTGTGACAGAGGCTGAGGAAGGCATGGAAATTGAGGCCAATACTGTGTATTTGGCAAAAGGTGGTTTTCAGTTGAGGCTTAAAAAAAAGTCAGTTGGACGTTATGTGCTTTCTTTAAGTGTAGAACCTGCTAAGAACGGTCTTAGGCCATGCGCAGATGTATTATTGGAATCCTTGATCCAAACGGATTTTAGTAAGATCCTTTGTGTGGTTTTAACTGGTATGGGAGATGATGGTTTGGATGGTATTAGTAAACTGAGAATGAAAAAGCAACTTTACATAGTAACGCAAGACAAAGAAACATCCACTGTGTATGGAATGCCGAAGGCAATTACTTTGGCCGGCTATTCAGATGAGGAGGTCCCCTTGTCAAAGGTGACAGAAGTAATAATAAAGAATTTGGAGGTGCATTAATATGGATATGAGTCAATATTTAGATATTTTTATTGATGAAACGAAGGAGCATTTACAAAATTTAAATGAACAGATTTTAATATTGGAAAAAGAACCTGAAAATCAAGCTACTATAAATGAAATTTTCCGAGCAGCTCATTCTCTAAAAGGAATGGCTGGAACTATGGGCTATAAAAGAATGCAAAGACTTACCCATGATTTGGAGAATGTCTTTTCTGAAGTTAGAAATGGAAAGATGAAGGCCAATGACAGATTGGTTGATGTCTTATTTAAAGGCTTAGATGCTTTGGAAGGATATTTGACTAATATTCAGACACAGGCAGATGAAGGAACGGAAGATAATGAAGACATTATACAGGCTCTCAATGAAATATTAAATAGTGGAACAAAGGCAATTGAAGTAGCAATACAGGAGACACCTGCGCCTGCAGCAGAAGTGCAAACAGAAGTTAGTTTTGTTCCTAAATTTAAGGAGCTTAAAATAGAAGAACATGAGAATCACGCTATATTTGAAGCCTATAACGAAGGGAATAATGTATTCGGAATTACTGTCTATATTCAAGAAAGCTGTATTTTAAAAGCAGCGAGAGCATTTCTTGTATTTAAGACATTAGAGGAACATGGTACCATAATCAAGAGTCAACCTGCTGTTCAGGATATTGAGGATGAAAGATTTGATCTGCACTTTAGTTTATTCCTAATCACGAAGAACAGTCTGAATGAAGTTTATAAACAGGTTATGAATGTATCGGAGATTAGAGAAGTGGTGATTGAGGCTATTGATAAGCCTGAGATTACCATTCAGGAGGATACATCTGAAGATAGTACACAAGAACAGGATAAGAAACCTGCTGTCAAAAGGGAACAAAAACAGACCACATCAAAACCAGTGGTAAACAGGTCTGTTCGTGTCGACATTGAAAAATTGGATGTGCTTATGAATCTGGTAAGTGAGCTTATTATTGCAAAAAATGGTTTGGTATCCATTAACGCCAATGACTCAGGTGATAAAAAATCCTCCAGCTTTAATGAGCAGATAGAGTACCTGGAAAGAGTAACTA
>JAEYPA010000161.1 GCA_023411225.1 Bacillota bacterium | reverse complement strand
ATTCTATCCTTAATCAGATTAGCTGCCACTACTGGCGTTCCATATAAAGCAACTGTCTGAGTCATATCACAGAAAACCTCATCTATACTGTATGGCTCCACACAGGGAGAAAAATCACAGAGCAATTGCATAAAAGCTGAGGAACATGATTGGTATAAATTATAATGAGGAGGTACAAGCATAAGCTGCGGACAAAGCTTTAGAGCATCACTTATCATATCTCCTGTCCGAACACCATAGCTCTTGGCTGGTGTGGAACGAGCTAGAATAATACCATGACGTTTCTTTACGTCACCGGCCACAGCAGAAGGAATGGTTCGCAAATCCCTGTTATGTCCAAGAACATGCAACCGATAAACTGCCTCCCAACTTAAAAATGCTGAATTCACATCAATATGAAAAATAATCTTTTCCATGTATACTGCCTCCATCACCACTGTTCACATTATATCAGAACATATGTTCGATGTCAATATAGTATAACTTGGATGGATGCAATTATTTTTCTATCCTACTTTTCTCTAGCATTGGAGGTATCTCAGATAGAAATTCAGCTATTTCCATGGTTCCGGTAAGCCATGGCTGAATCCGCTGTGATTCTACAATCACCGGCATCCTATGGTGTACCATTGACATAGATGCATTGGCTGCTGTAGTCAAAATCACAAATCGGCTGATTCCCTGATACAGCTTATAGATTCCGGCAAGATAAAGGATTGGCGAGGTTCCATTTCTAAACAAGTACTTATTTTTTGCCTTATCCCACTCATAAAATCCTGTAGTTGGAATCAAACACCGTCTGGACAGAATGCTGTCTCGGAAGGTCGGTTTTTCTAATGCTTTCTCACTACGTGCATTGATAATAACCCCTTTTCCGGTATATTGAGGAAAGCCCCAGACAGATAACTCTGCCTGGGCCTCTTCTTTACCTTCTACTAAAATAGCCGCCGTATCAGTGGGAAATACTTCACCGGATTTCGGATTCATTCCAGGATATTTTTTGTTTAATTCCTTCAAAATCTTTTTTAATTCTTTTTCTGCCTCAAAATCCACATTAAAGCGCCCACACATAACAAACACCCTTTCAGTTTTTTAAAAACATGGTTTATTATTTTTTCTCTGACAATTGACAAATTCCTTAGAACAATGATAGCAAACTTCATTTTGCAACATCTGCCCATTAAAATATTGATTCAAATTTTCCATAGTTGTCTCAGCAATATTTGACAATGCTTCCTTAGTAAGATAAGCCTGGTGGGAGGTTACAAGCACATTTGGCATTGTAAGTAGCAGCGCCAACACATCATCCTGAATTATCGTATTGGAGAAATCTTCGAAAAATACAGCACTTTCCTCCTCATATACATCCAACGCTGCCCCACCTATTTTACGGGATCGAATGCCCTCTAATAAAGCCTCACTGTCGATTAAAGCTCCTCTTGAGGTATTAACGATATAGACACCATCTTTCATCTTTTCAATTTGCTCTTTATTCACAAGATGAAAGCTATCCTTAGTCAGAGGGCAATGGAGGGAAATAACATCTGAACGCTTACATAACTCGTCAAAACTGACATACTCCAAATCAGACCCTTTCAATGGAAATGGATCATAAGCTAAGACTTTCATTCCAAAACCTTTGCAAATCTCTATAAAAACCTGTCCAATCTTACCGGTTCCAACAACTCCTACTGTCTTACCGTGTAGGTCAAAGCCCGTAAGACCATTAAGACTAAAATTAAACTCCCGAGTTCGATTATAAGCCTTATGGAATCTACGATTTAAGGTAAGTAGCATTCCCATGGCGAATTCAGCAACTGCGTAAGGAGAATAAGCTGGTACACGGACTACATGAATCTTTCCGTAAGCATAAGAGAAATCAATATTATTGTAGCCAGCGCAACGCATGGCAATAATCTTTATCCCCAGCTTTTCTAATACCTTTAAGGTAGGCTCGTCTATGGTATCATTTACAAACGCACATACTGCATCGCAACCCTGTGCCAACAAAGCAGTCTTTTTATTCAGTTTCACCTCATGATACTCAATCTCCACATTATACTCATCCGTTAATTCATCAAAAAACAATTTATCATAAGGCTTTGTATCATAAAAACTCAATTTTTTCATACTGTCACTTCCTTACTATATTCTAGGGACTTTATCCCCATTTTTTATTTTAAAATTCTATTCTTCGCATTGTATATTATTATAATTTATCTACAAATATATTCTATAAAATGAGAACTTCCTACCTATCAGTTGTTTATGTCCATATCTTACCATCTATATTTAATAAATTCAATATATTTAGAGATTTCAAGTTAGAGGTGACTAATAGATTTTTGTTTGTAAAACTTTCTGCCTAGATTTTGTAAGAACTTTCCTCGTACAGCAAAAGGCTGTGCACACTAGCCTTTATCAACCAGTGTCACAGCCCTTTACTTATATTTCAATCATATTGGTTTTTCTACGATAAATATATACCCGATCCGATAGCACCTCTTCTATCGGTACCTGAGTACAATTAACCTCATTGACCATATTCTTTAATTCCTCTCGGCTGAAACAATCCTCATAAGGTACTAAAATAACCTCATGAATACTAGATGGGAGAATATAAAAATCAGAATCAAGCTCAGATGCAAAGTTGCGTATAGCATCCTTATAAATCATGGCTGTTGCACCATTGATTCCTACAGAATTGCTTAAAATATACATCTTAGGACCCTTCTGCTGCTGCATCAAATCATTTAACATAGAGTCTAACATTTCCTCTGTATATTCATCTGCTAACTCACTTTCTTCTTGAACCTCTTGAAGCATCTCTTCGTTATTATCGAGTTGTTCTACAAGATAATCAGCTTCTTCCATACCTGCTGTTTCTAGTTCCTTCCGGAATAGCTCAGTCAAAACCTCCTCCATTGTATTAATCTTTACTGGAAAGAGCCTCTCCGTATTCTCTGAAGCAAGTTGCATTAATTGTTTGACTGAGAGATTCCATAGCTCTTTATGCTCATTAGTAAGACGGATTGTTCCAATCCCTGAATGATCCTGTTTTACCAGACAGTGAAAAGTTATGGCCAAATCCAGAAATCGCACATGAGGAACATTCTCTAGCAAGGCTTTATTACGACTATAATTCACAACACGATAAATAATATAATCCTTAAACTGTTCAAAAGTAAAAGATAGTTCACCATATTCTTGTGCCTGTTCTTTCATACTAGTTTCATATGTATCAATAATATCATCGGCAATTGTCTCTAACGGTTCTCCCTCCTGATATCTCATATAGTATTGATTCAGATAAATATTCGGTGAAATGGTATCCCCAGATTTAAAAAATACAATGCCATCCAACTCAACAGAATTGTTCTTCATAACTCGGTTGACCTTAACTTCATAGTCTTTCTCAATCTTAATACTGATACAATCCCTTACATCATCTACAAACTGCTGATACTCCATACACTCTACTCCTATCCCTTTATGATTTATAAGCCAGAACCTTTTTCACTAGAGTCTAATTACCTCTTTTTTCAAAATTCAAGTACGACTTGGCGTACTTGCTGCAAACGCCTCTTCAGCTTACTAACATAATACATCTGAGCCACTTTGCAATCTTTTAAGATAAATCTTCCTTCAAACCTTCTTAAGCAAAAATAATTCTATTTTCAAAAATCAAATGGGATAACGCATGAACGTTCATATACAACTGAACAATGAAAGACTTACAAACCTTCACAGAAAGAAGTACTATAAAGATTTAAATAGACTTGCTATAGAAAAAAAGAAGGGAATTCGTGACTATACTGAACTTCGTGTTCTTAACTAGTTCAATAATAGCACAATTCCCATATTTTTACTATTCTTATTAATTACATTACTTGTAGTCTTTTGAACAAGTATTTCTTTTCCTTGCACTTAAAGCAATGAGCACCTGACTTGGCAGATAAAAAAACCACATAAGCACAGACACTATATGTTCTACAAAAAAATGAAGCCCTTCAGGAATCTGAACATAGGATGCAAGATTAAACAGCCCTACATTAATATCACAGCAAAGAAAGAGAACAAGTCCTATGGTATATACAAGGTTCTCACAGTGTAGCAGACTATACCCCGCATTGCTGAGTATACAGAGAAAATAAAATGTAGCCACAACTAGAACATAATCTAAAGATACCCCTATAATACGCAAAACTCCCAATAACAATAGCCCTACACAAATTAGCCATTGGATTCTCTGAGGCCGTTCATTTCTCAATCGACATCGATGCAACAACTGGGCTACTAAAAAAGTAGTCATGCCTACAGCATAATTCCCCATCAGTAATAAAAAAGTATCAGAGATTAGAGTAAATAGTAAAATAAGTCGAAGTAAGGTTACATCCTGCTTTTCCTCTTCCTTCCCTAATAAGAACAGAACATACAGAAAGCATAGAAGAATACTGACATATTTTATTTTGATTGATAAACCAGTTTGATCTGGCACAAATATATCAATCCAGAGAAATATGCTATATAATATGACTTCGATAGTAATAAATAGCCATTTTTTCATAGGAAACTACCTCAGTTCTCCGCGTTTCTACTCCACCCAGGTATCCAGATAAGAAGAAATCTCCGACTTATCCAAAGGTTGTCCAAACAAAAATCCCTGTACCAAATAATGAATGCTACTGTCTATAGCATCTAACTGTTCGGAATCCTCGATTCCTTCATAGATAACTTTACTTCCCAGTCCCTCTATAAGACGACTTAGATTATTGACAAAATCTTTAAGACGAGTATTCTTTTCAATTTCATGGAGTAATACAGCATCCAACTTAATATATTGGAATCTATAATCCTTAATTCTCATTAAGGCTCCCTTAGTAATACCAAAATTGTCAAGGGAAAGCTGTATATCAAGTTGTCTTAATTCCTCTAGCTGCTTATGCAAAACAGCTTCCTTCTCACTAAAAGCAGCTTCAGAAACATCAAATACAATCTGACTGCCCTTAACTCCTGTTTCAGATAAAATCATCTTTATACTTGCAATCAAATCAGAATCAAGCAATTGTCGCTCAGCAAAATTAATCATAATAGAAATGTCTTTGTATCCAAGATCTTCCCAGCCTTTTAAAGTCAAGCAGGCCTGTCTTAGCATCTGCATTCCCAAAGGTACTATCACTCCGGTCTCTTTCGCTGCCTCAAGAAAATCCTGTGGTAACAATACACCATTGATAGGATGATTCCATCGAAGTAATACTTCAAAGCTCTTTACCTTATGATTTTTCAAATCAAGTATAGGCTGATACTGCAAATAAAACTCATTATTTTCAAAAGCAGTACGAATCTCCGCTTCGCGTTTAATCTTCTCAGTTAGAACATTCTGAATCTCGTCACCAAAATAACAGAACTGATTCTTCCCTAAGCTTCTGGCATAATTCATTGTTTCACTTGCATTTTTTAAAATAGACTGCGTATTCTTACCATCCTTGCCAAGCATACAGATACCAATGTTTACTGATACAAACCATTCTTTATTGGCAAGTGAAAATGGATAAGAAAACATCTTTTGCACTTTCTTCACTTTTTCATCGTAATCAGCTATATCTTCAAGGTTCTGCGACAAAATAACAAACTCATCCCCAGAATATCGACCAAAAAAATCGTTTTCATCTAAGGCTTGTTTGATACGATGGGTAATATCAATCAATAATTCATCTCCATATGCCACACCGAGAGTGTCGTTGACTTCCTTTAGATTATCTATATCCAGATACATCAACTCTACTTGTTCTTTAGGACGTAAGGTCCGAAAAATATTATCTAACTGTTCCACTACTGCAGCCCGGTTAGGTAACTGGGTTAACGCATCTATAAAAGCCAGCTTCTTATAATGCTCCTCATTCAACTTTAGCTCATCATATCTCTTCATCAATTCTTTTTGTTGAGTCGTAAGATCTTCATAACTTTTCTCGAATTCTTCATAACTATCTTCTATTTTCTTCTTTTCATCTTCGGTCACTCTGGCAAGCTTATTACTTTTCAACAATTTAATAAGCAGAACAATCATTACCACGAAAAAAATGCCTGCAAGTATACTGGACCCAATAAGTGGTAATTGAGAACTTAAGAATACGTAATAGGAGTTCATGGCTATAAATATTCTGTTGTATATGGCAAACAATGATGTAGTAATAAATAACTCCATAATTCTTATGCCTCCTTACTGCAATTACATATAGTTTAACAATATCAAAAAAAATTGTACTCTGCATTATAACATAGATAGATGTATAAGTATATGTTTTGAGTATTAATTCATAATAAATTAACACTTTATACATCTTATTACAAATCCTTATAACTCTCTATCATCGCCAGATAGCCATTTCCATAACGATGGTCATTACTTACTTCCTCGCCAAACCAATCAGGGGGTGTAAATTCATAGATAGCCTGGATATCTGGAAATTCTACCTCAACCATAATCAGGCCATCTAACTGCTTATGAAAAACATCCAACTCAGCAGTTCTTCCGTTGGTCAAAGGTATTAAATATCTTGTCTTACATACCAGATGACCATCCACCTTTTCTCGCAGATGCTCATAGCTTTCTTTGGTTAGCGACAGTTCCACTTCATTTAATACCTTAGCATGCTGACTAAGACTTTCACTTACTCCCTCTTTGTTCTTATAGGTTAAGATATAGTCTTCATTGCTTTTTCGAATTCTCACAATAGGGACAGAACAAAGATATCCTTGCTCGATTTCCTTCTTATCAAACCCACAAAGATTGTCTGGTAAGTGTTTTACTAAAAACTTCTTCTCTATTTCCATAAAAGCACTCTCCTATCAAATAATAAAGGTTGTAGCTAATTGTACCACATCTGTCATTAGCTGCAACCTTTCATCTTAGATTTATTTGTATTCTATCGGATTAGCGATTGGTTCATTACGTAACATAATCTTTTTTTGTTGGTTATTATAAACAATATCCTCAAGTTTTAATACTAGCTTTAATTCTACATACCTCTTTGCCATATTTGAAATGTCCATATTAAAATCCTCAACATACTGGCAGAATATATTTCTATCCCAATTATGTGACAATTCTAAACCAGAAGCAACTTTTTGAACATCCATCTGAGTACCATAAAAAGAGCTTGTCACTTGGTTCTTAAAATAATATACTTTACAATCTGCTTTGCGATAAAATAAAATTTGTACATATCTGTCTTCGCTGTTCTTGCCATCATGATAAATACAAACTGCCTGATCATAATAAGAACCGTAAGGACCATATACTACAATTCCATGATTAGCGCTCATGACCCAGTCTGCCACTTGATTAAGACCTGTTTGAGCCTCTTTTTGAAGATTAGCCTCCACATTAACTCTTGAGGAAGTTTTTATTCCAGCATTTATAAACCCTGTCACTGCAATTATGACCATCCCTATGATAGCAACAGCAGTTAACACTTCAATTAAAGTCAATCCCCTGTTTTTCATAACATACTCCTCTACTCAACAAAATGCTTTCCAGTGGCTTGAATACAGTTAATTGTATTGGTTCTACTTCCATTGGTAATGGTGATAGATAAAGGATACTGATTAGTAGAAGTTGCAGGTATCCCTTTATATACATAATCAAAAGCACCACTTCCTCGATCAAAGGTGAAAAATACTGCCGTATCAGACACATCAATTGTTCCATTTGCCATGTCTATGTTAATCTGAATATTTTCATTTCCTACCTTACGGTCGCTCTCAGGTGATGGCAAATAGGTTGCTAAATCACTACGAGATACATTTCCCAAATAGTAACCAGTATAATCATCCTCTGTGCTCTTATAAAGAACCAAGAAACTTTGATCTATTTTACTCATACACTCGTTTTTTGCCTTCTCCAGGGAAGAATCTAAGGTCTGGGTACACCCTTTTATATCAGCTGAATCAACAATACTAAAAGTCAGTGCTACTCCACCAATTAAAACACCAAGAATGGCTATAACTACTATCAATTCTATTATAGTGACTCCTTTATTGCTCTTCATAGAATAGACCTCCTCTCCCTAGCTATTACATTAATTCTTACTCCAATTTTCTACTGTAATCAGAGAACCTACATCAATCTGTTTTTCTTTATTATTTGTCTGATAGATTGGAAAGTTATTATAATCTTTAAAAACCGTACGTACAGGTGAATTACAAATTAAGTCAAATACCTGCTTTGGACTTGCAGTAACCTTTGCTCCATTTGTTATTTTAACAATACCTTTACTAATAATAATTCCATTAAAATCAGATTGTACCTCTACATCTCCTGTAGCAATGATAATATGAACATCAGGGTCAATATTCTTAACCTTAAAAGCATTGGAACTGTTATATGTTATGTCGCTACTCGCCTTTAAATTATTGACCAACATGAACTTACCATATGCTGCATAGCTGGCATCATCAAAAAGATAGGAGTTATTGGCTCCCATTGTCCTTCCATCTATCAGCTGTAAGATACCAGGATGACTGGTATCTGTACTGTCCTGCACAATAAGGGACTCAAAGATGTCATAACTTGATTCTGTATTAGGATAAGAATTTACAAATGGTACCAACTTCTGTAGATAAGCATGATACATAGTTTTAAGATCCTCTGATTCCCTCTTAAACTGACTAGGCAGTTCAGCAGCCACAGAGTTGCTACGCATAACAATGTCAGGCGTTGTTCCACCTGTATAAGCTACAATATTGCCTGCGAAAGTCTTACGTCCGGAGGTTGAATTATTGACAATGGTATTCGGCAGTTTAATATAGGATTCATTATCCGCTAACCGTTGTAGTATGGTATCCTTATTTGCCTGATCAGAAATAAAATCTTTAAAATACTTATTCGCTTCAATTTCACTTTTAAAATTGGGATAATAGTACACCAAACGTGTCGTTTCCGTATCATCGACTATTCGAATAAATGGTTCTACAGCATCTACATAATCAGACAACTTTTTCCCGTTATAGCTCAACTCAAAGTTACTATCTACCTCAAGAATAGAAGGATCTACTTCTAAATCATCCTTAAGCTTCTGATACTCCGCATAACTCAAAGGATTGTGTCCTACTGAGGTTCCGTCTGATCGTACCCCAATACAATCACCTGGTAACAAATACGCCATCTGATTACTCTTGGTAGAGATTGCCTCACCAGTAAGTACAGGTTCATTGGTTTCATTTATATGATCCAAAGTGATCTTGGCTGGTTCAATATAAGCACGACCTGCAATAAAC
>JAEYPA010000158.1 GCA_023411225.1 Bacillota bacterium | reverse complement strand
TGTGTTTTTTATTTACGTAACTGGCAGGTCACGTTTTTATTATACATATTAGGAGTTTTTTTGTCTGAATACATCGCTAAAGCTCCTATAGAACCACGCGACTATCGCGTGGTTTTCATCATACAATCAACAGCTTCCCATTCTATGGGAAGCTGTTTTTGTCCAAATTACCACAATATTTGTAAATAAATATTTATAATCATTTAAAAAATTGTATTCTTTTTATTATTATGTTATGATATCTACATAATATATGAAGGAGGAAGAGTAATTGGATAACAACTTTGACAACTCAAGTTATACAGGTAATAATCAGGGGGAGCAGCCTAACTATTCCAACAATACTCAGACTGGTCAGCCAAGTTATACCAAAAATACACCTAATTTCGAAAACAATTCGCCTAACTATGCCAACAATCCACCTAATTTTGAAAACAACCAAGGATACTATAACAATACTTATTATAGTCAACAACCTACTTCTCAGAACTACGGAAACCAAGGTGGGTTCCAACAACCTCCTGCACCTGCCAATGGTATGGCAATTGCTTCTTTAGTTCTTGGTATTGTTTCTCTGGCAATTAGCTGGTGTTGGGGTATTGGACTCATTCCAGGAATCCTTGCCATTATATTGGGGATCTTATCAAGACCAAAAACGGAAGCTGGCTCTGGAAAACTAACCGGTGTCGCAGTTGCTGGTATTATTTGTGGCTCGATTGGCAGTGCTGCATCTATTTTATGGTTTATTATTGAAGCTATTGTATTGAGTAATGATGCAGCATTTCAATTCAGATATTAAAATTCATAAAGAAGAAGGACTAAATCTGACACCAATTCAGGATTTAGTCCTTTTTACTTCCTATCTTTTATCTTATAATTATTGCTTTTCTAATAGTATTGCTATTGTGTCATTTTCAGTTTGATAGATACCTCCGGCAACATCACCAAATACTCCACACACTTTAAATCCATTACTTTCAACTTCTTGTATGAAAGATTCTTTAGAATAATGCTTATTCCACAAATAATATGGAGTAATTTCATTTTTAGTTATGATTGTGATTAGCTCCAATGTCACACTATCTTCATATTTATATAACCCATTTAACTCCATATATTCTTCGCCACGCCAAAAACCACCATTATGACAGATTTCCCAAGTCTGGTGCTCTCGAATACCAGAAAACCTTTCCACAGAAAATACATCTAGTAACAATCTTCCACCTGGTTTTAGATGGCGATAAATCTTACTAAGAATTACTTGCCTGTCCTTAGTTGATAATGCCCCATAATCACAATATATCATTGTTGCAAAATCAAACTTTCTCTCCAAGTCCATCTCTAAATAATTTTGATATACGTACGAAATGTTTAATTTCTTACTGTAAGCGGATTGCTTTGCATACTCAATGGAACGTCTTGAGAAGTCGATTCCCGTAACCTGATATCCCGCCTGGGTGAATTTTTCGGCGTATATGCCAGGGCCACACCCAACATCAAGAAGCAAAGGATAATCGGTAGGTGGTACAAGTTCTTTTATCCATGTAGCGGATTTTTCAATAAAATCTAATTTTCTGCTAGCTCCTTCAAAATTTGGATCGAGATGTGCTTTAAGCATTTGCTTTGATATGTATTCATCATTCCAAAACTCAGCCTTTGACTTTGTAAAAATTGAGGGTTTTTCTAAATACTTAATAATTTCACCGTGCATTTTTTTCTCCTTTCATGGGCAAAAGAAAAAGCCGTCGAGTTTTACTCAACGGCTAATCTTTCATAAGATGAAGAATAGTTTAGAGTAAAATAAAATCAAACTTTAGGCATCAAAAAATAAGCTGTAAACAGCTCTTTTTTTACCTATTGAATTGATTTTATCTACTCTTTTCCAGTCATACCTATGTTACTGATTGTGTAACATCAGATATGCCGAACTAACATCACCTTTTTTATTAGATTTACTTCTTTATACTACTGCATTTATTTTCCAATGTCAATAACGTATTTCATCTATGCTTTAACTTAAGCATACTCATAAGCTTCCACCTTACTTCAGCCAACCGGCCACAATAATCTACCATAGTTTATCAACATGATATTTCGTATCACAAAGTGAGCAAACAACAAAATAATAGCAATTATTATATAAATCATTCTAAAATGAATTCCTTTTATTCTTCCCCTTGTAAGAACCCTCAAATAATGGGAGCTCATAAAAAGAAAATAATAAGTCAATCCGTATGTAGTAAAAATATTATACTTCATACTACTTATCAAATCACCTCTAAAGAAAGCCAACATTGATCTGGTACCACCACATCCTATACAATATAGACCTGTAAAACGATGGAACATACAATCCTGTCCTGAACCAATGGTTATATGTCCCGTTAGAAGTATTATTCCGATAATTAACCCACTAAAGAGAAACACATTACCAATCAAAAAAAGGCATTGATCTACATCCATATTCCGCAATTCTTCCAGTTTCTTGCTAATCATAAGTATACGTCACTCCATTCTTATCTTATATAATTATACAGAGAAATCTGATAAATGTATAGAAATTCTCTATAATATGCTACACACAATGTACATAATTGCTTTTTTACTATTTACAGGTGTGCTATAGTGCTATACTAAAAACATACAGTTTATGGAGGTACAAATATGGACGAGCAATCATATTCTACCAAAGAGAATTCAACATTTAATAATTCAAATGATGTACCACAAAACGAGAATAATGATTTTGCTATCGCATCACTTGTACTAAGTATTTTGTCAGTTCTTTCATTTCTCATATTTTTGTCAGGAGATATCTCGTGGATTTATTTTTGTGTTATATTTGGGATTATGGGTATCATTTTAGGTGCATGTAGTAAACACAAGACTGGACCTTATGTCAACAGACGCCCTACAATAGGTTTAGCAGGATTAATACTTAGTATTATTATGCTTACCGTAAACGTACTGTTAATCAGCTTTTATATTTTACTCATTACTAGTTCTTCGAATATTTTTTATAACGGGATTCCATAATAATAGGTTTTTCTCTTGACATCTTCTGTAGCATCAGTTATATTTAATTCGACAATATGATTATTCAACACGCTAGGGGAGCCTCAGGCTGAGACTGGTAACTTATGATTACCTAACCCTCAATACTTGAACCGGATAATACCGGCGTAAGGAAGCTTATTCATTACCTACTATAATTACATAAGTAATGATTATTGCTCCCTCCTCGTGTACAATCTAAGGAGGTTTTTTTATGTCTATTTTTGCAAAATATGTTGCTGCAGAAGGATCTTATGAGTTGACGAATGTAGGTTATGTGGCTTTAACAGTTACTATGTTACTTATATTTGTCCTGGGCTTTTTTCTTTTCCGTCAAAGAAGTAACAAAAAAGCCGATACTAAACAACTTGTCTTTTCCTCTATGGCAATTGCAATAGCTATGATTACTTCAATGATCAGGCTATGGCGTATGCCAATGGGTGGTTCCGTCACCTTATTTAGTATGTTCTTCATTTGCCTAGTCGGGTACTTATATGGTTTAGGCGCAGGAATTACTGCTGGAGTATCCTACGGTCTTCTTCAGTTAATTGTAGATCCTTATATTATCAGCGTTCCTCAAATGTTAATTGATTACATCTTTGCCTTTGGCGCCCTTGGTCTGTCCGGTGTATTCTACAATAGTAAATATGGTATGATTAAAGGTTATATTCTTGGGTTTTTGTGTAGATATTTCTTCTCATTTCTATCTGGATTGATATTCTTTGGCTCCTATGCTTCAGAATACAATATGTCTGTACCAGTATATTCAATACTTTATAATGGAGCTTACTTAGGTGCAGAAGCAACATTAACTTCAATTGTACTAGCTTTACCAGCTGTAAGTAAATCAATGAGTCGCATCAAGCGAATGGCACTAGAATAACACAGATTTATATAATATTTCCCAAAAGATAGATGTCACGGTAAAAGAACAGGGTCTGTTTTAAAACTGAACCCTGTTCCTATCATTTACCTCGTTATTAATTTTATTATATAACATAAAGCCGAATCATATTATTTAAAAAATGGGATTACATAATCATCCTCATCGCTCATAACCATAATAAAGTTCTTTATTAAAAAGATCGTTCCAGATTTTTTTTTCTTAATAACTTCTTCTTTTTTACTACCGTCTTCTTTATGAGTAACCATAGTTGTTTTAATATTATCAAGAATTACTTGATTACCATCTATAGTTCCACCAAATGTATATATGTATTGCTCGGTCGCAGATTGACTCCAGTATAAAGTAGCTGATATCTGAGTGTCTTTCTGACTAACATCCATAGTCACACGATCATACAACCCTAAGCTTTTATAAGTACCTGTATAATCTATTGTCGTAGTGTCCTCAATATATTCATCTTCAGTTGCAAGAACTACAGTGCTTCCATTATTGTCCCAAAGCGCCATATTATTATGAAAGAAAATCTCTCCGCTTAAGTCCTTATTCAGAACATTCTCGACAACCTTATTCTTTTCATCTACGGTAACCTCTTTTTCCACCAGGTTAGTATACGTCAATACATCATCCTTCAATACTCCGGAGAAATCATATTGATAACTGGATGAAGCAGAATTCCCCCATATTATCTGAACTGTTAAATTACTGCCGTCTTTTTCCGTTGTCATCGTACAACGATCATAAATACCAACACCGTACCAAGAAGTTTGATTCTTATTCACAACACTTTTAGAACTCTCCTTTGGCATCAATGATGGTAACGTAGTTGGTTCTGTTGTTCTTAATTTTATTTGGGTCTCCTTCTCATTACGTTTCGAACATGCTGTTATCGAACATAGCACGCTAATAATTAATAAAATACTAATCCACTTTTTCATTATTCTTCTATCCTCCGTAATTCTATCTGCATAGTAAAATTGCTATCCTGATAATCCCATTGTATCTGTGATTCCACTAAATAGCAAGTTATCTAAAAAGAATTGAATGTGGGCTTTCTGCCTGAACTTTCTCAATACGCCTCTAAAAGCAACAGTACTTAATTATCTCCGAGCTAAAACAATGGCATTATAAAGTAAAATAGCAGGGAGCAATCACTTGCACCCCTGCTACCCTTAAATACTATATAGTTATTATACATCAAATACTGTTACCCTTCAATAGCAATATATTTCTTTTGCTCGACTTCTTTATTTGGTTCCTTCTTTGGTACCAGCAATGTTAGAATGCCATTCTTAAAGTTAGCTTTAATATCATTTTCTGTAATCTCATTACCAACATAGAAGCTTCTTGAGCAATTACCGTAACGTCTCTCTCTACGGATATAATTACCTTTGTCATCCTTCTTCTCTTTCTCTTCTTTATGCTCAGCAGATATTGTTAAATAACCATCTTTTAAGTCTGCGTGAATATCTTCTTTGTTGTAACCGGGTAGTTCCATTTCTATTTGGTAATGATTTTCTGCTTCCTTGACATCAGTATTCATCATTCTATTGCCAAAACCAAAGTTGCTAAAATTAAATATATTATCAAACATATTATCCATCTGGTCCATTTCTCTAAAAATACTAGGTACTAAACTCATCATAAGTCATTCCTCCTTATTCGACTTTCTAATAACATTGATTTGTTAGTTTCAAATAAATATTAGTTTGATTGAATTATTGTTTTCATGAAAACCATCTCTTTTCTTTTGTTATATATGTTATATAACATATTGTTAGCAATGTCAAGAGGTGAGTGCTAATTTTTTTGTGAAAAATCTGTGAACTATTCGTCTAACATAAATAAACCCTATGACAAACGCCATAGGGTTTATTTTGAGGGATACTATTAAAATCATGGTTTGTTGCTTCATATCATTTACGCTGCTCGTTTCTTACGAACCATTACAACACTCTGTACCACTAAGAACAGACAAAGTATTGCTGCAGTGGTAATACCTGTCCACCAAGCATCCCCGAGACCTGCTGAAGCTACAATATTCTGAATGGTACTTAATGAGAGAACACCAAATAAAGTTCCGATTGGATTTCCTACACCACCGGTTAACATTGTACCACCAATGATAGAGGATGCAATGGCGTTCATTTCCATTCCTGCAGCATTGGTAGGCGCACCTGAGCCTACATGAAGGAAATAGACATATCCTCCTATTCCTGCCAGAACTCCACAGATTACATAGGCTAAAAATTTGGTTTTCTTCACATTGATCCCTAGCATTAAGGCACTCTGACTGTTACCACCAACTGCATAAAAATGACGTCCACGTTTCGTCCAGCGAAGGTAACAGAAAATAAAGATTACTATCAAAACAGCTACAATAACGCCAATTTCAATGTACGCATTGATGTATTTTCCAGCTTTGTTGACATTACCAAGTCCCGGCACATTAATACGAGTGTATTTTAAAGCCACAAAGCTCTTATTTTTTACAGTGAGTGGATCCGTATGTACAATGGTAGTCATTCCTTTGGCAAAGAACATACCCGCCAAGGTAACTATAAAAGGCTGAATATTTAGATATGCCACCAGGTATCCTTGTACTAGACCAAAGGCAAGACCAATAGCAAGTGCAATGAGTAGTGATATAAACACATTCCCCCCAGCCAGCTCTAAGTATACGGCACAACACATAGTAACTAAGGCTGTCACACCACCTACCGATATATCAATTCCCCCTGATATCATAACAAGACTCATACCACAAGATACAATGATTAATGTTGCATTGGCATTTAATATATTCAGAAAGGTCTGTGGTTTTAAAAAGCCCTTACCTTGAAAGAATATGGCTCCAATATACATTGCAAAAAAAACTACAATTGTAATCGTCAGTAACAGATTTGTATCTGACATATTTTTATATTTTTTCAAAAGTTTCATATTATGCCGCCTCCTTTGTATGTTTCTTTAATTGCTTCCATAACTTTGAGAGGCGTTCTCTAACCACCGGTGCACTTAGCACTACAAGTAAAATAACAACTACAGCTTTGTATGCCGAAAGTGCATCAGCTTTTACCTGCATTTTATATAAAGTTGTAGTTAAAAACTGAATAACATAAGCACCTAAAATGGAGCCAACCAAACTAAACTTACCGCCACCTAATGCATTTCCTCCAAGGGCTACCGCCAAGATAGCATCCATCTCGATATCCTTTGCGACAACGGAATAATTTATAGTACCTAGACGACTTACCTTTATTAGACCAGCGACTGCCACACATAAACCAAGTATAACAAAAGCTAATATCTTAATAAGAGTAGGATTGATACCATTTAATCTAGAGGATTTCTCATTAATTCCAACTGATTGTGTATATAAACCGAGATTTGTAAACTTTAACGCCAAGAAGGCTAATATCATACAGACGACAGCTATGAAAAATGGAGTAGGAATAGGAATTCCAGGTATAGAATTACCAAAATATCCAAATGTCTCAGAACAATTGGTACTAATAACTGGTAACTGATTATTATTAATCCATGCTCCAATGGAGCGGCCTGCAGTAAATAGAATCAAGGTAGCTACCATTGGTTGGATCTTAAAGCATGCTACCAATACCCCATTAAATGCACCAAACAGCATTGCTACAACACAGGCAACCAAAAAGGCTACAATAATTGGTGCATGTAGGGCTTCCGGCTGAGATTCCGTGCCACAAAGAACACGTAAGATCACACTTCCGCTGATTGCTATTGTAGCGCCCACACTGATGTCCTGCCCACCGGAAGCTGCAGTTACCAAAGTCATACCAATAGCCAGTATGGCTAACTCTGAACCATAATCTAAGATTGTGATTAGATTTCCTAACAGAACTGGATTACCACTACTATTCTTACTTAATTCAATGCTATAGAAGGAAGGGTCCGCTATTAAGTTAAATACTGCAAGTAATAACAATGCCACTAAGGGAAAAAATATCTGATGTCTTGTTAATTTTTCTAGAGCTTGTGCAATGGAATTCTTCTTTGTCTTACTTTGCATCTTCATTGTCACCTCCTGCAATTGTACTCATAATCATACTCTGAGTAAGATCTTTTCCAGAAAGCTCTCCTACTACCTTTCGGTCTCTCATGACAATTAGCCTAGAGCAGGTACGAAGCATCTCATCTGTCTCTGAAGAAATAAACGTAATACTCATTCCTTCCGAGGCAAGCTTAAGTACAAGTTTCTGAATTTCAATCTTAGTTCCTACATCGATACCTCTTGTAGGCTCATCTAAGATTAAGTACTCAGGATGTGTCAACAGCCATCTGGCAAGAATTACTTTCTGTTGATTTCCACCCGATAAGGATTTCACTGGCGTATCGGCAGACGCAGTCTTAATATCTAACAATTTGATATACTCATCTGCAAATTTATTAGCCTCTGCTTTACTAAATGGTTTAAAAAAGCCTTTGTGGACCTGTAATGCCAAAATAATATTATCACGTACGGATAAATCTCCAATAATACCATCCATTTTACGATCTTCAGGAAGATAGGCGATACCATTCTTCATGGCCTGTATAGGCTTTTTGATTTTAATCTTTTTCCCATTTTTCTTCATAAAACCGTGAATGATATGATCTGCCCCAAAAATAGCGCGGACACATTCGCTTCGGCCTGATCCTAATAAGCCTGTAAAACCATTGACTTCCCCCTTTTTAATGTTAAAATCAAACGGTTTAATTCCAGTATTACTTTGAAGTTTCTCTGCCTCAAATACGATAGAGGCACTATCCTCTTTATTGTAAATCTCACTCTCATCTTTAATATCTGATAAATCATCCAATTCCTTGCCTAGCATCTTAGATACCAGCTGAACTCTTGATAGATCTTTTATTTCATATTCACCAACCAATTTGCCATCTCGCAAAACGGTTATTTTATCACACACTTCATAGACTTGATCAAGAAAGTGAGTGACAAATATAATACCAACACCTCTTTTTTTCAAATCACGCATGAGACTAAATAGCTTCTCCACTTCCTGTTCATCTAAAGAAGAAGTAGGCTCATCCAAAATCAGCACTTTACAATCCATATCCATTGCACGTGCTATCGCTACCATCTGCTGAATTGCGATAGAACAGCTAGAAAGTTGCTTCGTAGCTTTTACGGGGATGTCTAGAGCTTTCAGAATTTGGTCAGCTTTTTCATTCATTTTCTTCCAATTCTGACCTATTCCTTTCGTACGGCCAATAAACATATTTTCAGCAACTGAAAGATTTGGACATAAGGTTATTTCTTGGTACACCGTACTAATACCAAGATTCTGTGCATCCTGTGGAGAATGAATGACTGCTTCTTTCTCCAATCCTTTTAAATAAATATGACCTTCGTTCTTTTCATATACTCCGGTCAAGACCTTAATTAAAGTTGATTTTCCGGCTCCGTTCTCACCCATAAGCGCATGGATTTCGCCTTCACATAATGTAAAATCCACTCCCTGTAAGGCAAGTACTCCGGGAAAACTTTTGTGTACATTCTTCATTTCCAAGAGGGATTTGTCTTTCACCAGTGTATTCACTCCTCACTTATTATAAATAACGTGGTGCAAGCATACTGTTATTAATTACGCTGCACCACGCTGATTAGCTTGTCAAAACTTTATATTATTTTGATTAGATTCCATATTTGTCTACATCTTCTTGAGTGATTGTAGATGCATCAAATCCCTTTTCATCCATGACAATTTTCTTTTCTGCAAGAGTTTCACCATTCTGAAGTTTCTTGATGATATCATCAATATAGGATGCCTGGAAAGGATTACATTGTCCATCATAGTTCCAGTTCTTCTTAAGAAGTTCTTGAAGAGCCCATTTATTACAGTCATAACCCATAACGATTACATCTTTGCCAACGCCATGAGAGATATTCGCTTTGTCTAGAGCTGCTACAGCGCCCTTAGCCATATCATCATTTTCGGCATAGATTACGTTGAAAGGTTTCTTTGAATCGATTACAGATTGAACGATCTGCTGTGCTCTCTCTGCATTCCACTCAGCTGTCTGCTGAGCTACAATATTCCATTTATCAGTTTGAGCTGTTTTTACTAATGCACCGGAACGGCCCTTCTGAGCAGCAGAACCCATAACACCCTGAATATGTATAATATTGTACTCTTTTAATTTCTGTCCTTTTAGCCAGGTAACTGCTGTCTCGCCTTCTTTGTCCATATCGGAAACGATAGAAGCTTCATAAAGACTTTGATCTGCATCAATGGTACGGTCAAATAAGATAACCTTAACACCTGCATCCTGAGCATCCTTTAATACTGAATCCCAACCTGCTGTATCCGCTGCGGAAAGAAGTAAGTAATCAACGCCATCCTGGATAAACTTCTGAGCTTGTTGAATCTGCTCTTCGTTCTTAAGGCTGTATGCAAAAGATGCCTCATAACCATTTTCCTTAGTGAATTTAGCTTTTAAGTCCTTATCGTTAGCTGTACGATAACCAGATTCATTTGGATCGTTATTAATGATACCAACCTTAATCAAATCTCCTGCAGGTTTAGCTGCATCTGTTGCTTTTGGTGTTTCTGTTACTTTTGGTGCGTCTGATGCCTTTTGCGTTGCTGTTGCTTTAGGTGTGTCTGTCTTTTTGCCTGCAGTATTTGTATCTTTGGAACCACAAGCAGCTAAACTTACTACCATAAGCATTGCTAATACAAGTGAAACTAACTTTCTCTTCATATCGTTTCCTCCCAAAATTAAAATATGATTCACTGTTCCGGGAACTTTTCCCTTAAACCAAGAGTATCATCCCACAACATGGTAGTCAATTACGAAACCCTTTATTTAACCATATTTGTTAGATATTTACAATACAAATTTTGTATGATATAATCCATTTTAAATACAACATTTATTATAAGTAAGTTTTCTTCTGATTACCTAGTAAAATATTATTATTTGCTTTGCGTTATATTCATTTTATTACATATTACTATGTTATTCTTATTGGACATATTTTCGTATAACGCTTTAGAAAGTTCATTATTTTATTAATATCTAGAATATTTTATTCTTCCCTTTTGAGTATAAAGGTACTTTGTAATAATTCTTTCTTAATTTTTCTATTCTTATCATAAATAAACACTTTTTTAAGGAGATTTCAGTATGCCGGTAAAATATAAATGGCTCGCTAATTGTTTACAGGACTTAATACAAAAAAACATTAAAAATGGTATCAACAAGCTTCCAACTGAAGGTGAGCTTTGTAAGAAATATAAGGTAAGCCGACAGACAGTACGGCAAGCTCTAACTATTCTAGAAAAAAATTCACAGATTATAAAAAAACAAGGAAGTGGTTCCTTTATCACAGGTTTGTCTATGAACAGCTCCGAGAATACGATTGGTATTATTGTGCCGGAAAGTCAGAAATATATCTATCCGGGAGTGGTTAATGATATCACTAGTACACTTTATCAAAATGGATATGTAAGTAAGATTTTTGTGACTGGAAACCGAACTTATAACGAACGTCAAATACTTAGCCAGGTTCTTGAAAATCCACCGAGAGGTATTATTGTGGAGGGATGTAAAAGTGCTCTTCCGAATCCCAATATGGATCTGTATCAAAGACTTAAGAGTAAGGGAATTCACATTATATTTTTACATAACCACTATCCTGCATTGTCTGAAAGCTTATATCTACAGGATGACAACATTCAGGGAAGCGCCTTACTGGTGCAGCATCTTGTAGATCAAGGTCATACTGCTATTGGTGGAATTTTTAATGCTGATGATTTACAGGGAATTGAAAGATTTCAGGGATTTATGGACACAATGCGTGATTATGATCTCATGGTTTTAGATCACAGAATTGCATGGTTTAGAACTTCTGACATAGAGCAATTAAACAAAGATCATGATTACTCTTTTCTCAAAAAAATAGTGCAGAACTCATTTAGGTCCTGCACTGCTATTGTCTGCTATAATGATGAGATTGCATATTGGTTAATGAAAGCACTGAAAGCTGAAGGCTACAACCTTCCGGCGGATATGGCTATTGTCTCCTTTGACAAAACCTATCTTAGTATTTCTGATATGTTGACAATCACCTCAGTATCACATAAGCCTCATGAGGTAGGAAAAAAGATTGCTTTACTTATGGTAGATAAATGCAAAGGTCTACCTATATCCTCCCATAAAATTCCTTGGGAATTAGTAATAAGGAACAGTACACCAAAAAGAACTCTATAACTGCTGTATTTAAGCTTTTTTCCCAGTTCTGTATTCTCTTGGTGAGCAACCCTGGGTCTTTTTAAATACAAAACTAAAATAATGGGGATCCTTATAGCCAACCTCCGAGGCAATTTCACCGGAGGATTTATCTGAATTCCTAAGGAGCTTCTTGGCCTTTTCCATCCTCTTTCCAGTCACATATTCAATAAACGTCTTTTGCATACTCTGGCTAAATATCGTACTCAGATAATTGGCACTAACATCAACTTCATTTGCCACACTATTTAAGGATAGAGCTTCTTTATGATAGTTGGCATTTATGTAATCCAATGCCTTTCTCAATATGTTTCTTCTCTGATAATCACTTTCTTTTTCTCGAAAGCTTATGGCCGTTTCTAGCATACGGACAAAATAATCATGCACTTTTTCCGCCTTCATGCTCATTTCCTGACCGTAGTTCTTTGTGATATTCATATATTCCTCTTTTGCTACTCCTAAGGATTCTAAAAATGCAGTTACTGCAAATCGAATATTTAATACTACGTAATTACGAAACATCCTGGAAGCAAGTGTTTCGTGTATACTTTGCAGATAGGTGTCAACAAAATCGTTTATTTCACTGGGACTACCTTTAATCAGAAAATCACGTATAATCTCCGGATCCATTTTTCTAGAATCTACATTCTCAATTTTATTGTCCTCACTAATATTTATATACTCTTTTAATGTCTCTTTATTCAGAATATGAACCTCAGGCATTATAAATCGATAAGAATAATAATGGTTTGCACCCTGATAGCACTCAGGAAGCATACTCAAGCGTTCTACTGGAAGTCCATATGCTACATACCAACTGATTTGATTTTCTGCCGGAAAACAGACACTTTTTATGTGCTCGGTACTGTTCTCTGTAAGTTCAGTAATCTTCTCTTTTTCTCCTTTTACTAAGACACCGTAAGTGTTTACATTGCAACGGAAGAGAACATAATTGGGATGCCTAAGAAAATAATGTAGAATGTCATCTTGTATCTCCGTAAACTTCTCCATCTCCTCTTTCCTATGATGTTCACTGTTCTCCTGCAAAGAAAATAACAGTAAATTATAGCAGGCAGCATCTATTTCTATTAATAGTTTAGAGGCCTCCTCATAAATCTCCTTTACGGACAATTCTCCAACAAGCACCCGTTCAAAAAATCTTCTACGGGAAAATTGCTCAAACTCATGCATTTCATTCTGGAACATAACTTGGTAATCGTTCTGCTGATTGTCCTGTTCGATTTTCTCTTTTAGTTCTAGTAGAGAATTTCTAAGCGTCAGTTTAGTAATGGGTTTTAATAAATACTGTTCTACACCCACTTCAATCGCCTGTCTTGCATATTCGAAATCATCATATCCGCTAATAATAATAATCTTCATTTTAGGGAATTCGCTATTTACAATACGACTAAGAGATAAGCCATCCATAAATGGCATTTTTATATCCGCAATTAATACATCCGGCTTCATCTTACGAATGAGTGGAAGTGCAATTTCTCCATCTGCAGCTTCGCCCACAAAGCGATATCCATACTGTTGCCAAGGAATATTATCCCTTAGCCCTTCTCTAATTACTGTCTCATCCTCTACCAAAAACACTTTCAGCATAACCACCACAACTCCTCATTAATATATCCTATTATTAAGATAAGCACTGACATTGTCCTTAGTAAAAACTTTCTCAGCGATATAATAAGCTTTCTTAACCTTCTCTCCTCGCTCCAGAGATTGAATTACCTTACCTATATAGGGCCCTTGTTCTGGATTACACTCGATGTCCACATTAATTGTCCCATTTTCAACCATTTTTAAAGCAGCTGTTACAGCATCAAAGGAAATAATAGTAATATCACCATTTACGCCAGAGGTTAGTCCGGCTTTTTGAATTGCTTCCACTGCACCAAAGGTCATATCATCATTTTGTGACACTACTACATCAATATCTTTATATTTTTTTAATAGATTTTCCATGACCTCATAACCCTTGGCAGTTGTATATTCTGCATCAACTTGTTCTAATATCTTCCAGTTGTCATGTTTTTTTGCGATCGAATTAAATCCATCTGTTCGTCCAATTACGGATGTCGACCCCTCGGTTCCTTGCAGAACTACTATATTTATCTTCTCTTTCCCTTTACTTTCAAGATAATCTTCTAGCCATTTTCCTGCATTCTGTCCCTCCAGATTAAAATCAGAGCCAATCCAGGTAGTATACAGACTTTTATCCTTCACATCCACCTGCCTATCCATTAAAATAACAGGAATATGAGCATCCTTTGCCTCCTGCAATACGGTATCCCATCCAGTCTCTGTGATTGGTGAAAAAACGATATAGTCCACTTGTTGTGAGATAAAACTTCGTATCGCTTTTATCTGTTTTTCCTGTTTCTGTCTTGCGTTATCAAATATCAGAAAATATCCATTTTCCTTAACAAACTCATTCTGTATAGAGGTTGTATTTGCTGTTCTCCAGACTGACTCACTTCCAATTTGTGATACTCCGACAACAATAAGACTTTTATCCACCGGAGTAAGCGTATCATCGCTATCTAGCGAATTAATCGGTCTTCCACATCCAGTCAGTAGAATAAGCAAAAGTGTGAGTGTTACAGCTATGTATTTTCTTTTTCGCATATTATGCAACCTTCCTACCTTCCTTTCTTATTCACCAACTAGCTCTTCCTCTTGCTCTTCGACCTTTATCGCTGGAATGGAGATTTCTACGAGCGTTCCTTTTCCTTTTTTAGACTGAATTGTCATACCATATTCAGAACCAAAATACATTCGAATTCTTTCATTTACATTTGCTAGTCCAAAACCCTTTTCATGCTCATTACCTGAATGTTGTATCTCATCTCGTAGCTGCTCCAGTTCTTCCTCATCCATTCCTACACCATTATCTCGTACAGCCAGATGGATGACATTGCCTTCCTTTTCTGCTGTAATATGGATATATCCCTTGGCCCTCTTGTATTTTATGCCATGATAAAGTGCATTTTCTACCACCGGTTGAAGTGTCAGCTTAAGGATCTGATAGTCATATAATACTTTGTCAATCTGAATGTCATATTCCATAATATCATGATAACGCATTTTCTGAATTTCCAGATAACTACTGATATGTTGTTCCTCTTCCTTGATAGAGATAAATTCCTTGCCCTTACTGAGTACCAAACGAAAAAAATTAGATAAGGTCACTACCATATTAACTGCTTGATCCACTTCATTACCTTCTATAAGCCAAATAATGGTGTCTAAGGTATTGTATAAAAAATGAGGATTGATTTGTTCCTGTAACAGACGAAGATCCACCTGCCTCATTTTCCTTTCATCCTCTTTTACTTTGTCAATTAAGGTCTGAATATTATCTGCCATATTATTAAATCCTTGTGCCAAAACAGATATCTCATCATGAGTATTCACAGTAGCTCTGGCATCAAAATCACCATTTGCAACCTTCTCAGTGGCCCGATACAGCCCCCTTAGAGGACGAAGTATACCTGAAACAATCAACAATGCAAATACCGTTACCACGATAACAAGCACTACAATTATTATAATACATAATATAATAAAATCATCAATCTGCTTGTTTACCGTATTATTTACCTTTTCCATACTCTTCGTCTGGTAATAGATATAATACTGAATATCATCTTGTATCAACTCGGTTAATATATAGATGTTATTCTCCAGCTTTTCAATATTCTCTTTATAACGTCCACCGGCCTTTGAACTCTCCTTAATATCATCCACTCTTTTTTCCAGAGTATCGATATTACGGTGAAGACTCTGAAGCCAGATTTTACTCTCAGGTTCCGTGGTAATATCCATTAGCTTTGTAAACTCACTCCTCAGATCATCAATCAACACATAGGGATCCTTTAATGTCTTGTCCTTTGCAATATTGTCAAAGGTTACATAACCTACCACCAATTTATATAAGCTTTCATCCATTTCTTCCTTAAAATTAAGATTATAATTATTGGCTATTGTCATATTACTTACAAGCTTTTCGTATGTGTCGCTGTTCCCAGCCATGGATATTACCAGATAAACCACCATAATCAGAAAAGGTATCGCAGTTCCCACAGATAACATCAGTATTTTTTTTCTTATAGAGAACCGGACATCTTTTCTCATTGTATTTCCCCTCAATTTGTTTTAGCACTCCACTATTTATGGATATAATTATAACTATTATCTGTCATCTGTTCAATGAGAAATGTCTTTCTGTCCGTAATAGGCATTGGCTCCATGCTTTCTGAAAAAATGCTTATCTCTGATACAATCAGGAGCAGATGTCACTTCATGATTAATGTACTCTGTTTTAGCTGCCATCTTTGCTACTTCTTCTAATACCACTGCATGATAAACTGCCTCATGTGCATCTTTCCCCCAGGTAAAAGGTCCGTGATTTTTACACAATACCCCTGGAGTAAAGGATGGATTTATCTTCTGCTTCTCAAAGGTCTCAATAATAACGAGACCTGTATTCTTTTCATAAGCCTCTGAAATTTCTTCCTCTGTAAGGCCTCTGGTACAAGGAATTGAGCCATAAAAATAATCAGCATGGGTAGTACCATATAGAGGAATATCTCTACCTGCCTGCGCCCAAGCGGTAGCCTCAACAGAATGAGTATGTACTATACCTCCTATGTCGGAGAATTTCCTATACAATTCTAAATGCGTAGGAGTGTCTGAAGAAGGATTGAATTGCCCCTCAATTATATTACCCTCCAAATCTACAACCACCATGTCCTTAGAAGTAAGCTTATCATACTCAACTCCACTAGGTTTGATTACTACATATCCTGTGGCCCTGTCTATCCCACTAACATTACCCCAAGTATAGGTAACCAGACCTCTTTTGGGAAGCTCCATATTTGCTTCATATACCAACCTTTTTAATTCTTCTAACATAATTTCCTCCTTATCTCATTGTACCAACAGCTGCCTGTTCGATCTCAAGCCCCTTAGTATAAAGCTTCATAAACTGTCCGAATCCTTCTACATCCCTAATATCAGGACTAACAGTATGAGCTATCTGTCCGTCAAATACCTTACCATTCAGGAATGCACTTAACTCTTCCTTGCTGTCTTGATGATTCAAGTATGCTGCAAGCACCGCTATGCCCCAAGCACCGCCTTCTCCAGCAGTCTCCATGACTGAAACTGAAGTATTCATTGCTGCTGCCATCATTCTCTGACCGACTAGCTTAGTTTTAAAGAACCCACCATGTCCCATGATTTTATCAATGGTAACCTGTTCTTCTTTAAATAAGATATCTAGCCCGATTTTTAAGGAAGCTAAAGAGGAATAAAGGTGACATCTCATAAAATTAGCTAAGGTAAAATGACTGTCTGGCTGTCTGGCAAATAATGGACGTCCCTCATCAAACCCAGTGATACTTTCACCTGAAAAATAGTTATAAGATAGTAGGCCACCACAATCAGCCTCAGCCTCCAACGCCTTATTAAATAGCATTTCAAATAACTTGCCTTTGTCTACTGCCATGTTCATGCTTCCTGCGAAATCTAAAAAGAGATTAACCCACGCATTGATATCTGAGGTACAGTTATTGCAATGTACCATGGCCACAGCATCTCCGGAAGGTGTAGTAACCATATCGATTTCTTTATGAACTTGTTTTAGTTCATCTTCTAATACAATCATAGCAAATATTGATGTTCCAGCAGAAACGTTACCAGTCCTTACAGCAACTGAGTTGGTTGCTACCATACCAGTTCCTGCGTCTCCTTCTGGTGGACAAAATGGAATTCCTGCTTTAAGATCACCTTCTACATCTAACAATTTACAGCCCATCTCGGTGAGATACCCACCATCTTCACCAGCAAGAAGCACCTTAGGTAACAGTTCTTCAATCGTCCATGGATATTCGTAGGATGTAATGAGCTGTTGAAAGGTTTCAAGCATCTCTTTATTATAGTTCTTACTTTTACTGTCTATTGGAAACATGCCGGAAGCATCTCCGACCCCTAACACCTTTCTTCCGGTTAACTGCCAGTGAACATAACCCGCCAAAGTAGTAATGAATGTAATCTCCTTCACATGCTCTTCTTTATTAAGAATTGCTTGGAATAAGTGTGCTATGCTCCATCGCTGTGGAATATTATAGTGTAATTTTTCAGTAAGAAGATCAGCAGCTTCCTCTGTTATCGTATTGCGCCAAGTACGAAATGGTACCAACAGCTCATCATTATCGTCAAATGCCAGATATCCATGCATCATAGCACTGATTCCGATAGCCCCCAGGTTCTTTATTGTTACACCATATGTATTGTAAACTTCTTTCTTCAGGCTTTGGTAACATTCCCGTATTCCTTTCCATACTGCATCTAAAGAATAAGTCCAGATATTATTCACCAATTGATTCTCCCACTCATAGCTTCCTGAAGCTAATGGCTTATAATCTTCTCCAATCAATACAGCCTTAATTCTTGTAGAACCTAGTTCTATTCCCATTACAGCTTTACCGCTTTCAATATAATTCCTAGTATCCATAAATTTTTCCTCCTTATTTGTAGAAAATCTCACCTAACATTAGGTCCTTCTTAAAATCACGTATCTTAGTATCCTTATCGATAAACACAGCTTCAATGCCCATAGCATTTGCCCAATCTCCCATCTGCTCTGCTGTTAAATCATAGGTAAATGCGGTATGATGTGCTCCACCTGCCAATATCCAGGCCTCTGCACCAGTATACATATCAGGTTGTGGAACCCAGAAATTCGTAGCAACTGGAAGCTTTGGCATAGGTTTCTCATTCTTCTTACACTCCACCTCATTGATAATGAGACGGAATCTGTTGCCAAGATCTATTAGGGAAGTTGCAATTCCACTTCCTTCTTTAGAAGTAAATACTAATCTTGCAGGATCCTCTCGGTTTCCCATGCTAAGTGGATTGCATTTTATACTGATTGGACCATCTGCAATGGATGGACAAATTTCTAGCATATGAGCCTGTAGGATGCCTTCCTTGCCCTTTACCAAATTGTAGGTATAATCCTCTAGCATAGAAGTTCCCTTGGCATCCTTAACGCCTGCAGTCATAACCTTCATTAATCGGACCATAGCAGCAACCTTCCAGTCTCCTTCTGCTCCAAAACCATAACCTTTTTCCATAAGGCGCTGAATAGCAAGGCCAGGTAGCTGCTTCAGACTACCAAGATCATCAAAATGTGTCACGATAGCTTGATAATTCTTTTCATTCAAGAAACGTTCAAATCCTATTTCAATCTGGGCCTGTACTGCAACATGCTTTTTGAACTCTAAAGGATCTCTTCCTTCAAGTAAAATATGGTATTTGTCATAATATTCTTCTACTAACGCATTGATATCAGAGGTAGAAACATCAGCTACTGCTTCTGCAATCTCATTAACCGGATAGGTATCAATCTCCCAGCCAAATTTAATCTGTGCTTCCACTTTATCACCTTCGGTAACAGCAACATTTCGCATATTATCTGCTACACGCATTACACGAATATGGCTACTCTCCATAATACCAATTGCTGTACGCATAAAAGAGGCTATTTTACCTTGTACGATTTCATCACTCCAATGACCAACTACTACCTTTCTCTCAATTCGCATGCGACTTACAATATGCCCATACTCTCTATCACCATGAGCAGATTGATTCTCATTCATAAAGTCCATATCAATACTATCGTAAGGAATCTCTTCGTTAAACTGAGTATGTAGGTGGAGCAATGGTTTCTTGTATTCCTGCAATCCTAATATCCAGGATTTTGCAGGAGAAAAAGTATGCATCCAAGTTATAAC
>JAEYPA010000122.1 GCA_023411225.1 Bacillota bacterium | reverse complement strand
TCCTGTTCTAAAAAATGCGGTAAAGCAGGCAAGGATACAAAGTCCGAGAAACAGCATACTAGAGACTGACTGCATTACCAAGGGTTTTAGACGACGTTTATTACCGCTTTGTATGCTCTGCCCGAATCCATAAAAGCAGTTTAATATTGATAGTATTAGCAAGATGGCGATCAGGTAAAAATGAATCTTAAAAGCCGGGCTGTATTCACCTATCAGCACATCCACTGCTTTCCAAGTACGAGTTTTGAGGTTTTCTGGTGGAACATAGCACATAAACATTTGCCAGCTTTCTAAGGTTGTTTTCACAGTAGTAGTCACAATCACTTTACTTTCAAGTAGTAGCTCAGACACAAAAAATACAGCAAGTGATATTACTGAGGAAGCTAATATGGCATAACGTTTTACCAAACGTATGGCAAGTGGCAACAGCAGAACTCCAACAATCAATGCAAGACTGATTGGTGTGTAGGGAATGATGTATTTGGGATAGCTCTCTGATAGCACTGTACCGTTATTGAGCATAGCAGTGACCACCTTAACTCCCATATACAAAGGATAACCGGAGGCAAGAAATATGCCCAGTACCGACAATATGTAATAGTTCCTAAAAATCTTATTTGACATTGCTACACCCCTCTCATTTAATAAATAAGGTTTGTATAAACACTATAGTGGTCAATCCGGTCACCCCATTTTGAGCTAAACATTCCATACTCAATCTGCTCCCATGTAACACTGACATCATTTACAAGAACATAGTATTCATAGGAAGAAAAGGTAGAGGATGATGAAGTGGGCTTACCGGTGTATCTCTTCAGATACTTATATTCCGATACTTTATCCGGTTCTTTCTTAGTACTCTGCCGAACTGTAATCTTATATTTGCTTCCATCGTAACTTAGCTCTCCTATGAACATCTGTGGGTAGTTGGTTTTCTCTTTTTCATACAATTCTTTTGATACATTGTTCTTCTGAAGTGTATAGTAATAGACAAGCTTTACTGTATCAGTCTCTCCCCTTCTTACCTTGTTATAAAAATCCTGCCATAGCTGCTGCCCAGAAGTACATCTCAGGTCTTCAAAGACTACATAGTCGTTATTCTTATACAGTGACAAGCCTTCCGTTGCCGAAGGGCTGACACTTTTCTCACCACAGGAAACAAGAATTCCCGCAAGAATAACCCACAATACTACAACCCATCTTCTCTTCATACTTCTCCTTTCACAATGCATTGGTAAGAAGCACATAAGCGATTACCATGATTAGTACCACAAATCCAGTCAATGAGACAATAGACATTTTACTGTAGGACAGGATATTCTCGATTCTAAGACGTATATTAGCCCCTCCGAACGCCGATGCAAAGACGTTTTTATGTTCTGCATATTTTAAAAGAGAAAGGGCATAACCTTTTTTCTGCTCCTCCCCACAGGTAGAAAGCACTTTCTCATCGCAGGATAGCTCAAGATCAGATAGATAACACCGTAAAAATACCCATGCAAGGGGATTAAACCAATGTACTGCAGTGGTGGCAAAGGCAATCAAACGTCTGAGATTATCTAAGCTCCTGATATGTTCCTTTTCATGCAGAAGAACAAACAACAGATCCTCTTCCTTATAGGCGGAAGGAAGGATAATTCTCGGACGAAACACCCCATATACTGCAGGAGATTGTATCTTATCGGATAGGTAGATACGTTCTTTTAGATGCACTGAGTCATTAAGCTCTTGTAGGGTAATGACATAGATGATGCCAAAGGCAAGAAGTAGCGCAAGGGCAACCAAAAGCCACACCACGGCAGCAATGTCAAACACCTTCTCTAACATGTTGATTTTATATGTAATTGGGGAATAGCTGTCAGCTGCCATAAGAAAATTGGTATAGGAAAGGCTTGTATCCTTTCCCATCTCATATACTACAACAGTCTTTGTTGTAAACTGGGAAAGAAACGACATCAGGCCATACCGACCACCAATTCCCACTGGTATCCACATACGTAGAAATGGGATCATCCACAAATAAGTGATAAACCGACGAGGTACCTTCTTAATTCTTCGTAACAATAAAATGACAGTACCCACAACTGCCGAAGCGATACTCATGTTGAAAATCCAGTAGAATACTTCTCCCAATATGAATCTCACCTCTCCTCAATCATTTTCTTCAGTTCCTCAATATCAGTATCCGATAAGCTCTCATCCTCAAGTAATGCCGAAAACAATGCCTTTTTTGAACCACCGAAGAGCTTGTTTACTAACCCTTCCGTCTCTGCCTTACAAACATCTTCTCTTGAAATCAGGGAAGTACAGACAAAGCCAGGTTCGGTACGGTTAATATATCCCTTGGCCTCAAGCTTCTTGATTACGGTATAAGTCGTATTTTTATTCCAGCCAATCTCGTCAGCCGCCAACCTACTTAATTCTTTTGCACTAATTGGCTCTCTGTCCCAAATCATTTCCATGACTTTGATCTCACTGTCAAATATTTTTTGTTTCATAAAAAGCCTCCAGACTATCATGTTAGTATGTACTATTACTATAGTCTATACTATCACGATAGTCTGGAGGCGTCAAGAAGTATTTACCATTTATCTCTGATACACACCAGTAATCCTTCCCTGCTGTAGGACATGTCCCTCCATGGCCTTAAGGACATCCTTCTTCCTTACCTGACTACTTAACTCTAAATAAGTATCTAGTGCATAAATATGAAATGCATATCGATGGGCAGTTCTTATAAATCGTGGCATCTTAGGGCCTGCATATCGGTTACGGCCATAGCCAATCCCCTGCCTTGCTCCATTTAACGCATTTACTGTTACTCCGGCAGGAATTCCCTCCGGAATGCTCTCTTGTTTGGGAATGTTCCAGATTACCCAGTGATTATATGCTTTCATAAAGGGAATGTCTAAATCATCCATAAGAATTACAAGGGAAACCCCTTCCTCATTTAGATTTTTAATCTCAAAAGCTGGGGAAATGTCCTCCCCAAACCCAGTATGCTTAATTGGTATCCTTCCCTGATCCTCAAAGGAAGGGGAACTAATGACTAATTCTTCCCTCATACTTCATACCTCCTGGTTCATGTATCTTCGTACAATACTCTTTGGCACCAGCAATGATTTCTTTTAGATTTTTCCCTGCATGACATACATAAGTGCAGGAATTACAACCGATACATCTCTCAAGATGGAATTGTTCAATACCTGTCAGATCACCTGACTCAGTTTTTTTCACAATTTGCTTTACATTAATCTGCATTGGACACTTACGATTACATCCGCCACAGCCCTTACACTTAGATGCCTCATGATATGCTGGTTCCTTACCATATGTAATATAATTAGTCACAGCAGATATCTTCTCTGCTTTTTCTAACGGATGGCTATTCATTACACCCTCTCCCACATAGATTGGCTCCTTTGAGCCCTTAGGGAATGCTTTTGTGATGACTTCCTTTGCATCCGTTCCCATGTATGCTTTGACTACAACTGCTTTTCCAGTGGTCAGGTCCTCCACTGTAAGATATCGGCTGTCTAACTTCTTTCCACTACAAATAATCGCCCCAATAGCAAGTACTGTCTGAATATTTAAGACCAGAATTCCTCTTTGGGCAGGATATTCATCATCATGCAAGTCTATGTCTAGCAGACTCTTTAGTAAGACCTTCTCATATCCCATAGGATAACGGTTAGGAACCTGTATCGTCTTAATCTTTGCATCCACTAGAGGAAATGGCAACTTGGTAGCCAGAAGTATGACCTGAAAAGAAAAGCAGTGATTCAGCACTTCAATCCCTTTCTTTACTTCCTGAAAACGATTCCTTAAAAGCCATTCATCATGAGCCAACCCAGGGTCACACTCCACACTGTTTATAATAAGAACCCCTTTGGAATTCTTGTGTTTACTGAACTGCTCTAGCTTATCGGCTGTAGAATAGCCATTGCCACTTAGTCCTGTCAAAGCATTATTACGAAGGGCTTTTATGAGGATATCCTCCGTCAGATCCTTTGGCACTTGAACCTGTTCCTTCACCGTATTCTCGCCTGTCAGGTCCATAAAATCCACAGCATCCACGTTATATAGCTTATTAATCTTTAGCTTTGGTCCTTGTCCTCTCACCTTACCATACTGCTTCTTCGAAAGCTTCTGATTTTTACGCAGACATTTATTACTTCGCACCACATGTTTGCTGATAATTGCATATTCCATTCGACCACCTCTTTCTATATTCTTATAGATTCCTTTACTTTTCTTTGTTATTACGACAAAAATAAGTGACATGCTCCCGTAATTCTTCTAAGACAGACTCATCTTTAGATGATATGAGATGATACATAAAAAAGGGCGCATACAGTTCCATAGCAAGCACTCTGGGATTCTGCTTCTTCATATGTCCACCCTTCATAAGTTCGGTAAACAACCCCGTCATTCCATTAAGCGGCCCTTGAATGAAGAAAGCCTGATATATATTTGCCATCTCTGGATTTTTGAATTGTTCAAGGATCAACAACTGACGATACATCACAATCCACTCATCCTCTGTCTGAAAGCGAAACATCTCCATACATGCCTGTTCCACATCTTCCCAAGCAGTAATGGAGAATTTCATCTCCTTCTGTTTCCTCATCATTCGCTCCTTACATAGCCCAACAATTGTATCAAAGATCTCCTGCTTGCTTTTAAAATGTTTGTAAAGTGCCGTATCAGATACTTCAACTGCCCTAGCAATCATTCTGGTGGATACCCCCTCAAATCCATTGGTAGAAAATAGTTTTAGTGATTCGTATATGATTCGGTCTCTTGTATTCATAATAGCCTCCCTATAGTAAAATATTCCGGAATATAAAAGTAAGCGAATGCTCACCTTTTTTCTCATTATAGTGAGCGTTCGCTTACTTGTCAAGTTCCTTTTTTAGTTAAAGGATTATTTCCCATACTCCTCTTTGAGAAGAGCATACCAGTTTGCATCGCAGATGCCTTGGTTGTTCCAATCTGACTGTCTGAGGGTTCCCTCAAACTTAAGTCCACATTTGAGCATTACTTTACCGGAATTAGGATTTTTCGTATCATGACGGCTTTCAATCCGGTTCACTCCTACCTCTTCAAAGAGATACCGAATTACTTCGGCAAATGCCTCGGAGGTATAGCCCTTATGCCACCAAGCTTCCCCTATGCAATAGCCAACATGCATAACCCCTACCCTTTCCTCAATATGTACCACTCCCATAGAGCCAATGACCTCGTTAGATTCCTTCTTTACAATGGCCCAGTCGTAGGTATCGTTCTTCTCGTAACCTTCTCTCATAGATTTTATATACTCTCTGGACACTTCTACACTCTTATGAGGTGACCACATGAGATATCTGGTCACCTCCTCACTGGATGCCCAGTTGTGATACATCGCTTCTGCATCCGTTATCTCAAATTGCCGTAAAATCAGTCGCTTTGTTTCTAGCCATTTGGTTCCTTTATGATCCATCTTTACCCTTCCCTTGATAGGTGATTGTCGTTAACCAATACCTCCTTTACCTTCTCTAGCATTCTATGAGTATCTTCTCTATCAATGGTTATAATTCGACTCCACAGTCGAACACCCTGATAACTGTAGAGAAGTAAGTCTATGACTGGATTAGCATCTATGTTCCTAAACTCTCCTCGGCTCACCCCATACTGAATGAGTGTCTCCCATTTTCTTCTACCTAACGTATTCAATTCCTCAAAGAAATGATTGTTCTTAGTGGCTGTATATTCATAGATGGCTAAGCTTAAAGAGGCCTTCTCATCGGACATTTCCTCTTCCAGCTCTGCCAAAGCCTCTGTAAGAATCAGAACGGCCGAGACCCCTTCCTCCATCTTCTTTTGAAAGCAATCTATGTTGCTTTGCGAAAGTTCCTGAAATAATTCCTCAAAGATAGCATCAGTGCTTCCATAATGTCGATATAAGCCCCCTCTGCTAAGACCTGTGCTATCACAGATATCTTTCATCGTAACTGCGTTAAAGCCTTGCTCTGCAAAGAGAACCCTTGCACTCTCCACGATATTTTTCTTTGTACGTTCGCCTTTTGTAACCATATTATCTCCTCTCAGTCCAAAAGAGACATATGTGTCTTTTTCTTATTATGTGACACACATGTCTCTTTGTCAATTAATTATTTAAAAATTAACAGCCTGCCGACTGCCATAACCCTTCTCCTTAAATTCCGAATTCAGAAAATCAATCCTTTCTGGTACCACTTGAAGTAAATACATAGGATGAGGTAGTTTCTTTAGTGTTTCAAGTGGAATATTCTTAAAAATAGCCACCCTATTATACTCATTAGAAAACGGTTCAATGATATTTACCTTTCCACTAACCTGCATTCCCTTGACTTTACCGAAGCCCTCATATTTGTTGAAAATAGCCAGGCACACGTTGTCATTTTGTTCTAACCCTACAAATTTCTGACCACCCTCTGAAAACAAATAAAAGGAGCCTTCCAAATAAGAATACTCAATAGGAGTACAACGGATATAGGTTCCAAAGCCAGTGGCCAAGGCACAGGTATTATTTTTCCTAATGTAGCTCTCCATTGCCTCAAGAAGCTCCTGACGCGGCATCTTAACTGCATCCATATCTTTGTTGTTCCAATAGTTAGCAGCCTCTTGATATTCCATACGCTTCATACAAACACCTCTCACTCTAATATGACCTATTATGCTAAAATACCTTCTACGGCACCTAATTCTTACGATTCAGGTGATATAGTGGTACTAACGGAATCAAAATAGGGGTATGATCCGCATAGGTATTGTATTCCTCATAGTCCCTATACCTCTTCATCTGACGTTTTTTAGACGTTTCGCTCCATCCCATTACTTGGTTCCCTCCTTAGAAAAACTGTATTTATGTATTATTTAAACTACACTCTCCGTACTGCACGGAGCCTACCATTTCCTCTGTTAACGTCCATTCTGAGAACTTTATCAGACCTTCCTTCCCATTTCTCCTTTTATGAACAAGTCCATTTATATAGTATAAAATGTACATTGAATTTATGCAAGAATAGGCCTTGTCATTATAAAACATTGCGATTACCTTTGTTTCATAATATAATTATGACAGAACCATAAATAATATCATACATTTATTAAATATGAGGTTTTAACATGAAGAGTAAATTAATTGGAGCCATTGTGATTATAGCATCTATTTGCATATTTTCAGCTACACAATCGATGGATACATCTGATTTGGAAGCTACCTATATGGAAGCTTCTTATGTAGAGCCGACAGCTACTTTACATCCTACGGATACCCCCCAGCCAACATTCACACCTCAGCAAACCAATACAGTACAGCCTACGAAGGTGCCACAGCCTACGAAGACGCCACAGCCTACCGTGTCTCCTCAACCTGTAAGTACCCCAGTTCCTACTACCACTCCTATAGCCACTAAGACACCCGCAAAAAAAGAAGGAATTATTACTTCCTCCTCCAGTGTTAACATTCGCAGTGAGGCTTCCACCAATGCTACAATCGTTGGGAAACTGTATACAGGATCTGTACTTACCATAGAAAATGAGAAAAATGGATGGTGCTACATCTCCTCTGGTAAAATCAAAGGATATGTAAGCAAAGATTTAATCACATGTTCAGATAAGATAGAAGAACTCAAAAAGAAGTACCAATATTCCTATGCTGTCGTTAATGTAAAGCTGTTAAATGTTCGAAGCAAAGCCTCCACCGAGGCCGATATCGTAACAAAGTTAGAAAGGGGCAGTGAACATAAGGTACTTTCTGTCAGTGATCAGTGGGTACATATTGCAATCTATAACACTGATATGACAGGATATGTGAACAAAGAATTTGTAGCAATAAAGTCCAAACAACTTAGTGCCGTCAGTGCAACAACCGACCAGATTAGAAAACAGTCGATGTTAATGAAATTATCAGAGCTTCAGGCGGCGCAAGATGAAGCTACAAGGCCTACGATGACACCACAACCTACTGCAACACCTAGTGTTAAACCTAATGCCAAACCAACTGTTAAGCCTACAGTTAAGCCATCTGCAACCCCTAGCACTAAACCTATCTCAAATCCGAATAATAGCGTGGGTACAACTTTAACCAACAGCAAAGAAGACCAGATTAAGCTTCTTGCCTGCATTATTTATTGTGAGGCAGGGTATGACAATTACAATGGTAAGCTGGCAGTTGCAAACGTCATATTAAACCGTGTGAAATCATCCAGATATCCGAATACTGTAAAAGCCGTGGTTTACCAAAGAAATCAATTTTCCCCTGTCACCAGTGGCAGACTGGAAACCCAGCTTAAAAACTATTCCTCCTATTGTAGCAGAGTACAAATGGAATGCATCCAGGCGGCTAAGGATGCACTGGCAGGAAATAATAACGTTGGAAACCGCACCTCCTTTCGAAGTGCCCGTTTAGTATCTGTAGAAGATAAACCGGATGCCATTCAGATTGGAGCCCATGTATTCTGGTAAGATAGCACATCAATCCTCTATCTTCTCACATCGCACAGTAACATGATTCTGACCGCTCCAAGTACAGGTAAAGAGGGTCAAATCCCAGTTGCCGGAAGTCATTGCTTCCACCGCATTGTGCTTTAGAACTTCGGTTTCTACAACGGAATAGGTGAATACATTACCGTCTGCGTCTGTATAATACATCCTATCTCCTACCTTAAGATTCTTGATAGTGCCGAAGTGGGAGGCATAATTATGAGCAGCAATTACCATATTGTCTAAGTATACTGACCCGGTATAGCGACAAGGAGCCATTTTCAGATTAGGATAGCTCCATTCACTTATGATGGGCAATGTGAGATGAAGTGCCGGTATCTGAAGAATTCCGATATAGTCTTTTCCGTCCACGATTTCCGACGGCATATCCATATTGGGGTTCAACCTATAATCAGATATCTCCTCTTCCTTTAAGTCCCCATCCCCTATCATACTCGTTGGCCGAGGTGTGGGCAGAACCTCCAGTATATTCTGTACAGACACTTCTGCTCGCCTTTCATCATAAAGATTATATAGCGTAAAACTCAGGGCTACTGCAATTAGCAGCAGCCCTATAATAATTAAAACATTACTCTTCTTATTCATTCTTATTTATCCTTTTTTCTCTTTCGTACTGCAATTCCAAAAGTAAGTAATATCAAACCCATAGCCGCTATTACAGGCACAGGCCACCACAGCATTCCCGTCTGAGGCAGGTGCTTTTCGGATGGGACAGGCTCATCCGGATTCACAGGGTTAAATGGGATAGGCTCATCTGGGACGTTCGTTGTGTAAGTATTCGTTACAGCAAAAGTAATGCCTTCCTCTTTTACGCTGGCGGAATATTGATTCACACTGTTTTCCACAACAGACCAGTCATTTTTTTGACTTAAACCATTCCATGTGTGGCTCCAGTTATTGCTCTTATTGAGCGTAACTGTATCCTCCACCACTCCATCCTTCAGAAGCTTTACCGTAACCTCAGTAGGACGATTCGTTTCATTTCCGGTGTCATTCCAAATCTTTATTACTCTTCTTGTAATGGTTGTATCATTGGTGTTATCAGCATGTCGTGTGCTCTTTGGATAAACATTCACTGTGTAATCCCATGTGTTTTCCACATTATTACGATTAGGAAGACAAATAAGAAACGGCGTTGCCTGATAAGTATATCCATTATAAGAAGATTTCTTACCCATTACCAAATATAGCCCCTGTTTCAATGAAACCCCGCTAGAGCCTGGCAGTTTTACACGGCCGGAAACATCGGTTCTTCCGCTAGCTGTAACAATAACTTTATCCACTAACACCCTAGTACTCAAATTGCTGGCCAGTGTATACCAATCATCTTTAGATAGATTGCTCAGCTTATCCATACCAGTAATTTCACTTTGGTATCGCTTAAACTCGTCGGTAAGGGTAAACTCCGTGCAAGAGGCATTTACTGTCGCCACACAGTAAATATCGAACTGGGTATTTGGTATCTGTACAAGCTCTGTGTCTTTAGATCCATATTGATACTGATAATGGATCTGTAAATATACATCCCTATCGGTATCTATATTGCCCTGAGCAAATGCCTTCGTTGGCAGAAGCGATAGCAACATCAGTGCACAGATAAGTGCTGAGCATATTCTCTTATTCAATGTTTTCATGTTCATCACCTCAAGGAATTATGTTTTTTATGATCCGAAACAATTATCCAGACCATTAATATAAGTAACAAAGGAATTGCTACAACAGGAGCAACAATAATCGGCTCAATCTGCATTGCATCCGATGTAACACGGATGGAAACACCACTTTCCGCGTTTTCTACTCTATGCCCCCGCACTAAGAGTCGATGGGTATTCACAGCATATGGAGTACAGGTCAAAAGGGTACAATAGTCCTGTCCTTTTACAATCTGAAGATCTTTTGTGTCTTTCGGCTCAACAATCAAGATCTGATCCACTTCGTAAGTTAACACCTCATTTTGAATACGGATCACAAAGGTATCTCCCTCCACAAGCCTATCAAGGTTGGTAAACAGTTTGGCACTGGGCAATCCCCGGT
>JAEYPA010000117.1 GCA_023411225.1 Bacillota bacterium | reverse complement strand
GCAGTGATAATTACCTGATCATAAAACTGCGCCGTTCTCTCTTTTATAATCAAATTTTTTGCTTCTTTTGACACACACATCCCAATCCCTTTCTTCTTGTACACGATTCCCTCATCCTGTAGAAAACTAACGCTTTTTACTGCAGTTGCAGGATTGACCGAGAATAGTTTTGCAATCTGGGTAGTGGAAATGATTAGCTCATCCACCTGATAAACTCCTGCCATAATGTCATCTTTAATCTTCTCTTTTATTTGAATAAACATTGGTGTCGTGTTTTCAATCATCCCGAAAATCTCCTTTATAAGTATCCTTTCGTTTTTGCTTATTAGGTTAATTAGTCAACTAATTAACCTAATAATATCACTACTCTTTTCCACTGTCAACAAGAAAATAAAAAACTTCAAGCCCTTGTTAAACAAGAACTTGAAGCTCATATTACGATATTCTAAGCTTTGATGGCCCATCGCATTTTGGTAGAACGTGCTCGACCATTCATGGCACATTCTTCAGCAGATGGTCGAACAACATCAGTAGCAATCTCACTATAGACTCCCTCACGGTAAAGCTGTTTAAAGGATTTCTTCACTAGACGATCCTCGCCTGAATGGAATGTTAGGATAGCTACACGACCACCTTTATCCAATACATTTGGAAGTTTTTCCAAGAATTCTTCCAGCACCTCAAATTCATTATTGACATCAATACGTAACGCCTGAAAGGTTCTCTGACAAGTCTTTTTTATTGTATCTTTTCGCTTGTCAGCTGGTACAAAGGATAGCACTTCTTCAATAATATGGTAAAGGTCTGTGGTTGTGGATATACCCTGACCTTTTTTACGTTTCTTTATAATGGCTCTAGATATCTCAGCTGCATAAGGTTCATCCGAATTTTCAATAAGCATACCTTCTAATTCTGGCTGAGATATTGTCTTTAATCGTTCCGCTGCAGAGATTCCCTTCTCAGGATTGAGACGTAAATCCAAAGGCCCTTCCTGTTTATAAGAAAATCCCCGATCCGGATTATCAATCTGCATGGAAGATACCCCAAGATCAGCCAGAACAAAATTAAACAATCCTGCCTGCTCCGAAACCTTATCGATATTTACAAAATTCTGTAGCATTACAGTGACTATCTCTGGGCCAAATCCATAACCTTCTAAACGAACTTTGGTTTTGGCTGACTCAATTGGGTCTACATCCAACGCATAAATGTGACCTTTGGATTCTAAACACTCAAGCATTTTTCTAGTATGCCCTCCATAACCCAGTGTTGCATCTAAACCAATCTGCCCTGGTTGAATCTTTAGAAAATCTAGAATTTCCTCCACCATGATAGAAATATGCATACCTGCTGGTGTACTTCCCTTACTCTTCACTTTTTCTATTGTCTCTGCATACTTTTCCGGTTGAAGCTCTTTATATTTTTCTTTATAATTTCTAGGATGAGTCCCTTTATACCGAGCCCTCCGTTTGTGCTGTTCCTTATTTTCCATTACTGTCCTCTTATTCCATATTTTATTCTTAACTACTAGCTTTATCTAGCTATTATTAACCTATATCTATGATAGAATTCCCTCAATAAATACTTTAAAATGCTCCAGTGTTTCCACTAGATAGTTATAAGTATTATCCCTGATACACCACTCGAAGGTAGTAGCACGGAACAATAATACACAATGTTTTGCCAACATTTCTGCTGACTGGGTTGTGTGAAATTCACCTCTACTGAGTCCTCGAGTAATCAACTCATAAAAAATACGATAAATATCTCGCTGATAATTCATAACTGCATTGGTATCCACAGTCTTTGTAAGTGAAAACTTGTAGATTAAGACAAATTTTGAAGCCCAATTGTGTTCATCAGTATATCTGTTATGTGTTCTACCAAATTAAGTAAAGCCGTTGCAGTATCAGTTTCAGTTTGTAATGAGTGCAGAAATTGACGGTACTCTTCATCCTTTCTCATCACATGATCACGAATAATCAAGGCAATTAATTGATCCTTTGACTCATACTGAACTCCTTAACATCTATATATCATTCATCTTGCCATATATAGTGATAAAAAGCAATAGAAAAGCTGGAGCAGTCATAATTTGAACGCTTCAGCCTGTTTGTATGCCTATACAATAAAAAACTTAGAAACATTGATTTTTCAATATTTCTAAGCTTAATATTTTTTTGAAAGAGGATTCACTACTTAATAGTTAATATGGATCAGAAAACTTAATCCATTCTTATTACTACCTATACTTCTGTAGAACCTCATATCTTGTTGTTAATCTAGATATTAGAATATATATATAGTATATTACATAGCCTAACATTGAAATATATTGAAAACCCTCAAACAAAGACACACATAATAAAGAAAGAAGTAATGTTTTTAGAGATCTCTTCTTTTTTAAAGAACCAAAGGATACAAAAAGCCCAAATGGAATGAAAGGGACAATATTCCCCAATATATTCATATATGCGTACGAATCTGATATATTATCTAAATAAGTAGAGATAGTTCGAAAAGGAATTATATTATAGTTCCAAAATCCTTGTTCCCTATTCCAAAGAATTAAATTTCGTGTATTCTCCAGCTGATTAAATGAACCTTTATATTTTACTATCACTAAAACAAATAACGCGGATATATACATATAAAATAATATTCTGACTACCTTTTTTGTATCTATTCGCATAACTTTATCCTCCTTATGATCGAATACTTGTATCATTTACTCTGCCCACTGCATTCGTTCATAGGGAATGCCCATCTTTTTACATTCTTCATAAACCTCTTTCTTCTCTATACCATTCCCGATCGTGTATTTCAAAATCTTATTACGAAAGACAATATATTTAGTGTTTCCCGCCTTAAAATCAACAAACCAATTCCCACCACTTGCTTTTTCTGAAATTATGACTTTTGATACCAAATTTGGAAAATCTCTGTTTGTGGAAGTAAAATATATAACTGTCCAGTATTTTGGATTTCCCTGTGTCTTCCATACTTCTACTTTGTTGATAGCAAGGTAATCAAGTATCAAATCATTTTCTATACTTTCTTTGATAAGAATTCCTTCATACAAGCCTGGACATTCATTAATCATAGCATTATTACCACAAGTTTTAATCTCTTGTGCACCATCAATTATCAAATCATCTTTTAGCAAAACATCTATAGAAACCTGAAAAATACGACTCAATATCAAAAGCTTATCAATATTTGGCGATGCTATATCCGCTTCCCATTTCGATATACATTGTCTACTGACATTACAAATTTCTGCCATATATTCTTGTGAATACCCGCATTTCTTCCTTAACACTTGTATTTTTTCAGATAATTTCATTTCTACACCAACCTTTTGCTTTAAATAAAATACTATCATTCAAGAATATAACATTTTTCATCTTCAATAATAATCGCTTGATTATTTGTTAGATTTATATGTGAATTATGATTAATATTTATATCACCGGGTTTGCTACCTTGCATACAATGTACCGTTAGTGTACATTGTATGAATCCAAGACTATCCTCGAATCCATTAACGCATATGAGACTTCCAGCACTTACCCCTATGTATACTCCACCTTGATTAATGAACTTTTTCAACAAACTCACAAAATTTACTTCATACATTCTGTCAAGAAGATATCGGCTATTACCTCCACAGACATAAACTACATCAAAAGTAGTCAATTCTTCATATTGCAATACATAGTCAAGATTATAGATCTTTATATTCTCAGCTAATATTCCAGTATTTAGCAGATCGACCATACACTTTGGTAGTACAGCTACAGCATCCTCATCAATCGCTGCCGTTGGTATCCATATCGCCTTTATTTCATTGGATGGTTTATTAACCATCGCAAGAAATTTTTGTTCAATTTCTTTATTTTCAAAACCGGCTGATGTTAGAATTAATTTTTTCATTATCTATACCTCCAAGAACACCTAGAATATTGTATATACCATTATAATTAGTCCATTAATAACATCCACCAACTTATAAGTGCATTTTTGCAACCTACAAGTGCACTTATTATAGCATTCTATTTTATTCCTTCCAACTGATTCCAAAACCAATTACATATTTTTAGCCAGACAAATATATATTCCCTATAATTGGTACTTTTAAGTACCAATCAAGGTGGGAGGTCGCTTAAGGAATCCTTACAGCATAAGAAATTTTAAAGATGAAATTACCGAGAATGTTCCTAGTTATTATTAAGTATTCTCAAAGACAGTTATAATGCAAGAGATAGAAACCAGTTTACACCGGTTAAAAACGGACTACTTGGATTTATATTATTCTCATGTCTATGATGACAATACTCCTATCGAAGAAACTACACCTCTTTTATATATAATTATAAAATGGCTTCTCCTAAACGGGAAGCTATAAGCAATCAACAATCCTGATTATTTTTTTATAGTCATCTTTATCATTAAATCGATCTTTTGTCTGCTCTAGTAAAAGACGCACACACTTGTACAAGTTTGATTTAAAGGTACATATTGTTTGCCCATCCTACTTAGATTTTTCACATCCGAGACTGCCCTCAAGATTTTCTTTCTTACTGAATTCTAAAACCAGTGTCTCTATTAAGTATTCTAGTTCGAACAATCTACATAGTCTCCAATTTCATCATCAAGAAACTCTTCCAGACTCTTATATATGCTGTTGTCACCATTCTGAAGGTCATTTAATAGATTCCGCAGTTTTTCTGCTTTCATCCATACTCCTTTGGGCATAGTAACGTTTCTCATCACTGTCCTCTGAATTTTTCATTTGGCCGATTGTAAAGAATCCGTCCTCAGCAACATGCACATACGAATAGTCATCCCAATGTTCCAGCATGATCATATATTCATGTATAACCTCCCTTATTTGAGTATCGATAATAAATTACTATATAATCCATTATATTACATAATATCAAATTATCCTATATGTATATCACGAATTTACTTTTAATTTCCTACTTTTATGACATGTTAAGTAAATTGCTTGATAACTTTCTCCAATACAATTTAACAATTCCAACCCTCTATTAACTTTATCTGTATCCAAATTCACAAATGGATCATCAAAAATCACTACCGGCTTCTCCAACTGATACATAGCTTCGATAAGAGCCATGCGCATACAGATATAGATTAAATCTTGATATCCTGCGCTCATAAATCTTGGTTCTCTTTGTACACCTAATTCTGTAATCGTTAGCTTACTTTCAGCATCAATCTTAAAGTTTGTTGGATTTGTATGCGTTAACATTTGATAGTACTTTGAAAATGCAGTAAAAACCGGTTTTGTATATTTTGAGGTAAAGGAAACCTTAGCTTCCTGAAGTAACCTATTCGTCATTTGCAGCAGCTCATATTTTCTTTTGTCTGCCAAGTACTTCTCCTCCCATTCAGTCAGTTTATTCTCAGCCTCCTCAATATCTTCTTGCTTTTGCCGTAATTCTTCTAATTGAACGTCATACCCCTTAATACTATCACTGATTTTTTGTTGCATTTCACTTATCGTCTCTATATCTGCATCAACAGACTGAATATCTTCACGCAATTCATTATCTTCAGCTATTCCTTTAATCTTTTCTATCTCTTCATGCATCTCAAACTCATATTTTAACTTTTCAGCCTTTCTAGTTTCATTGAAACACCTATGATACTCCTTTAAATTTTCCCGGATCTCTTCCAGTTCACCAAAAAGTTCATCCATTAAATTGAATTCATGGTTATTCAAATAAGTTTCTATTGCTTTTTTTATCTCATAGTATACCTTAGATGCTTTCTCACAACTCCTTTTCTTATCGCATAGAATTATGTATTCCTTCTTATCTCTCTCCAACTGTCGAAGCATAGCGTCTAATTGCTCCATATTAATATTGGAATAGTATTTCTCTAAGAAATCCACAATTTCTTCGAGAACATGATTGTAATCTTTTTCAACATCTTTATTTTGACTCTTATTCCATTTATATACTAAATCGTGATACATGTCTACTTTTATCATAAGATTGGTCAAATCGAGAAGAATACTAGTCTCATTAAATATTATTTGATACTTCATGCAAAATTCATTAATTTCCTTTATAGAATTCTGTATAAACGATTCCTCGTCAGCTATTTCATTTTCAAGTTCTCTAAGAGTTTCTTTTGAGTTCTCACCGACATTAGTAATTGTTTTCGCCTTAGATCTAGATACAATAGATATCACAGAGAAAAACAATCCTACCGTCACCAATGCCACTCCAAGCGCCATATTACTAAGACAAGTAATAATCCCAGCTACAGCCATCACCATACCAATAATCATTAGTATCGACAGTCTTTTTTTGTCAGAATGTACAGCATTTTGGCTAGCTACAGCATTTAAAGTTGCCAGTGTCGCCTTTTTAGATCCCAGTCCACTTTTCTTCTCTAACACTTGTGCCCATAAGTTTTGATAATTCATAATCGTAGATTTCTTTGGACAATCATTTTGAAAGTCATTGCTTAGAGACTTATATCTAAAAAGTTCTTCATCCGTCAGCTTTCCTTTTGCTATTGCGACCTTTAATTCACCTAAATCCTGATATTTACTATACATTAAGTTCAGTTCTTCATCCTCTGGAACTGATATCTCAAATACTTTATCAAGTTTCTCTTTTCTTGCTAGTTCCACGTCATTTAGAGTCGAGCTGGTTACTTTATTCTCGGCATTTATGTACTGTACTCGATAGCTTAGAAGTGCATTTAATTCAGATTCCTTAGGCAGACATTCTAAATTAGGGAACTTAGCCTGGGCTTCTTTTAAATTAGATGATTTATTCTGGAGGTCTTCGCAAAGATTATCATACTGGCTCTTTTTTAATTGAACATCTTTATACGCGCATATTCTTTTCCGTTTTTGCAGTAAAATAGATTTTTGCCGATCAAGCTTCTTATATTCATCTTTCTGATGGCTTTGTAAATCTAGGATTTCTTTTACTCCTGTATCAAGAGAAGCTTTACCCTTAACTATTATCTTCAAATTTTCTATCTCACTAGACATCTTATATAAACTACCTGTTGAGCGTGTCGGATTCAAGCTATTGATAATTTTCTTGATTCTATCTGTAGCATTTTCAAAATTATTGATATCATCTGTATTTTCCGTCAGATTTCCTATCTTTGCATTAATACCTCCAGTTACTTTTACTTCACAATCCTGTTGAGATACAAAAACAGTACGATTATAAGATTCTCTGTCGATTTGAAATAACTCTTCTCCTATATTATCGCTAAAATCATTACAGAGTAAGTTGGTATTGGCATCACGAAGCTCAAAGGTATCTTCACTTTCCTTTGTCCCAAAAGTACGTGTCAAATCATACACCTTCCCCTTTACTTCAAAGATAAGATGACCTCCGTAGATTCCTCCTTGCCATGGTTTGAATCTTCTTCGCTGATTTTTATAAGCATCGCGGGACTTATCATCTTCAAACCCATATAGCATTATCTTTATAAAGGATGCTAGTGTGCTCTTCCCCCATCCATTATCTTCACAGATTACATTAATCCCATCTGTAAAAGAATACGTAAAGTTGTTTAATTTTCCAAAGTTTTCTATTTTACAACTGATTAATTTCATATTCTATATCTCCTTACCCTGCAGTGCCTGGATTCCATAAAATATTATCATTGCCTTATCTTCTTCACTAAGATCTTCACTGGACTTTACTGTTCTAATGAACTCACCTTTTAAAGATTCGTCTAATTCATAATCACTATAATTGACCTTAATCTCCGTATTATCATAAATCTTCAAAAAATAATAGTCATTTTCTAGTTCTTTCGCCATATAATCTATATCCTTCTCACACTCTAGGCTAACCTGACCAGTTAAAACAATTTTCACCAGACTAGAACATGATAACTGTTTTCTCTGTAATGTTTCTCTAATATGGGATAGAATTTCGGGCGTGGTAAGTAAGGTTGAAATGTCGATTGTGATACTACATAGCTCTCTACGGGCAATAGGGATGAAACTACGCTTACACTCTTTTGTCTCCTCATTTATAGTAAGAAGTACAAAACCATGTTCTCCACATTCGTCAAACCCTCTTCCTTCTAAGCAACCAGGATAACAATACACACCTCTAGCATCAAGAGCTACTTCCTTATAACTATGTAAATGACCCAATGCCATATAATCAATTCCCTTGTTACGAAAACTTCTTAAGGCAATTACTTCTGCTCGGTCTTTCGTCTGATGCTCCATTTCCTGCCCATGAAGTACAACAATATTAAACTTATTATGATCTAAAGTTAAAGTATCACTTGCTGATCCAGTATTGTTTTTATCAAGTTCAATCCCTGTAATAATAATATTGTTGTAGGTGTTCTCATTTACTATATAGGAAACCCATCTGTCCGAAAACATCTTTAAATTATCCGGTATGGTTTCCAGCCTACTAAGAAATACATCAGCATCATGGTTTCCTTTCAGATAATAGAAAATGATATTAGGATGATTTCGTATTGCTTCATATACAGTATTTCTTGCTGTGGCAGAAGTATTTTTTGTGTCAAATAAATCTCCTGCAATTATAATAGCATTTATTGATTGTTCTACTGCATACCGAATCATATTGTTAAAGGTTATTAAAAGTTCAGCTTTTCTTTCTTTTGCCTTTTCATATGACAAATTCGCTGTCATTTTTGAATCTAAATGCAAGTCTGCACAATGAATTATCCTCATGGGTAATCCCCTTTCACATATTGAATCTTCTTATAAAAGTATAAACTATCTGCTGTCCTAAAAACAGTACTCTAAAGTAAATTGTCAAAAGGATATTGGAATGTTATCAATAATGTTGTATTATTGTTTATGGCGATTCCATTTTATGTTTATTTATGGAATCTGACATCTATACTATAAAAAAGAATGACCGAAAGTGAGGAAAATAAAATGGCTTGTTTTTTAGTACCTGCAGCAGAAGCTGTAATAACAACAACTATAACCAAGGTAATGGAAGCAAAAGCAAAAAAGAAGGAAGCAGAAGCAAATCAAGAGCTTGGTGTAATAAATGAGCTTAAACCATATCCATTATTCAAAAAAATGAAATGGCTTAACAATATGCTTTGGGGTGGGACAGCCCTTCTGGCTTTTGAACATATATGGCATGGTGAGGTGGTACCTTGGTTTCCATTTCTTACAAATACTAGTAATCCAAGTGATGCATTGGACATACTTCGTGAAATATCTACAACTGGTGTAGCAATGGCTGTGTCTGTTACCTTGGTATGGATTGGGATGGTTGTAGTTTCAAATACTATTGAGAAAAGGCCATCGAAAATGACCCTGAAAAGATAAGGCAGGAGGCTTAAAAATGACACTACTGACTACCGTTTTTGCAGCAATTATCACTACCATTATTTGGTATTCCAATGAAAACAGAAGTACTCTTAACTTAGGCACCTTGTGTCTCATATATTGGGGAACTTCCATTATGTGGTTTGTAGATGCTATAATGGAATTCGTTGAGAAAAAGGCAGCATATTTTACGTCTACGCCGGCAGATACACTCAATGATTTAATTCTTGGTCTATCTGCTGTGGCATTAGGACTGATTATCTGGCTAATTCTTCTGTTATACAAAGATCCAAAAGGTATTTTACGAAAAACTCTTTTACATAATAAGTAATGTAGCTTTAGGGAAAATAATTACTGGGCGCACCATCTAAAAAGCCTGAGAATCGAAAAGGATTCTCAGGCCTTTCTACTTAATTATCTTCTAATGCTTTTTTCTCTCCTAACGCTTCTTTCTCAATGGTGTCTACTTTGCTAACCGCTTCATTCGATTGAATCGTTACCCCTAATTTATCAAGGGTTATGAATTTTAACAAGCTATCTAAAATGGTACCGTTGCCACCATCCTTGTTATCACCCAGATTCACTATAGTCTTAGGAACTAAATCTACCTGGCTAGCTTTGATAGCCTCTGTCAACTTATCAGTAACCTCCTGAATAACTCGGTATTCCGCTCCACCATAAGCTTTAACTTGTGCATCAATTGCTTGAGCCCTTGCAAGTCCGACGCTGGATTCCTTGGAAGCCTCTGCGTTACCCTCTAATCTAATTTTCTCTGCATTTGCTTTTGCAATGGAAACGATCTGATTTGCTTCTTGTTCCGCTTTCTTTGCCAAAGCAGCACCACTATTACCTTCGATTTCAATTTGGATTTTTGATTTTGTAAGAGCGCTTTGTTGCTCAGCAACCGCTTGCGCTTCACGAAGAGATTTTTCACTTTCAGCAGCAGATTGCTGTTTTTGGTAAGTTACTTTCTTCTCTTCTGCAATTTGTCTTTCACGAAGCTGAGTTAGGATATTCTCTATCTGCGTATCACCTGATACCGTCTTTGGAGTACCAATCAATACTTCTTCTAACTGAAGATTATATTTCTGGAATTTATCTTTCATTTCCGTAACTGCTTTTTCACGAATATCACTACGTTCTTGAATTAATTCGATTAAAGTTTTTGTCTGCGCAACATCCTTAAAATATGCGCTTACCAAAGGGTCAAGGGATTGATTTACCAACATACTGATATCACCAAATCTCTGAATCACCCATGGAGCTTGCCTATAATCAATATGCATAACTACTGACAAAGGAAGGGACGGTTCAAATGCATCCTTAGTGATAATATCAACCTCAGAAAGATTTTCATCATACTTATGCTCTCCCCACTCGGTTTTGTTCCATTTTAAAATAATGTTAGTAGTAGGTACTAATACGACTTTTCCTGCATCTGTATTAAATGCATACTTACCTGGCATTAATGGTTTTTCAAGAACACCTTTGCATCCCTCACCAACAAGTTCTCCATGTCTATAATCAGTGCCTGTTGTATCAACACCTGTTGCACCAAAGAAGGAAACTACAACTCCAACAAACCCTATTGGTACTACCGTCTTTGGCCTTAATTCAATGGTCGCGAATAATCGATTGATATAATAGGTACCATCCGTTAATACCTGCAATTGTTTACCACGTTTTCCACCAAGCTCTAGGAATTTCTCAGGATCTTGAAAGCTTGCATGCTCTTGTCCCATATCAGGTGCGATAATTTCCCCATTCGATAAAGATTGACCATCATGAACAGTCACAATTCCCATCAAATCACTTTCACGCCCAATGTTGCCCATAATAACAATTGGGCGAAAAGCATCTCTTGCATCTAAAGTAGCCTGCATTGTAGATAACGCTTGTTTCTCACTAGAATTCCCTACGTTAATTGTTTTGATTTCTGTTGGTGTTATGATAACAAATTGTGCTAAATTAATTGCGTATGTACCCTCTCTTAAGATACCTCTCTGAGGTCCTCTTTGTCCTCCATTTTGCATAAATCCCTTTACATCCTGAAAGTTATTAGCTTCTTTTACTACTCTACCCAGAGTTTGCACAGGATTCAATGGTTCTCCATCTCTTGCAAAGATGTAAGCAATCTGTCCTTGTGGAATAGTAATCAGAGGATATTTGTGAACTTTATACATGAGTGCTGTTCTAAAATGCATGCCACCACGAAGTACATTCGGTTCATATCCAGCTTCTCCATTCAATGCAATAATCGAGTCTTTTAGTGATCCTTTAAAACTCCACCATTTTTCCACTACAGCAACTTCACTAGATCCAATAATACGTAAGCCTAGAATTACGAAGATTAGTAGATAAAATGCGACAAATCCTCCAAGCACCAATAAAATAATAGGCAATAATTCATCCATAGTCATCCTTATCATACCCACTTTCTATGTATTTACTTACATACTATGTCCATAAACTTTGTTTCAGACGTACATGTTTGTAAATACATTAATAAGGATATTATACCACATATTTACTTTGTACATCATAAATATTTGATTATAAGTTTGATTATGTAATATTTTACTTATAAGTTCTTTTTCAAAAGTTTTCCTTTGTAGAGTTGCCCAGATTCCTTCCCATCGCATTCTTATGAGGCATTATATTGTCTCCGACTGATGAGAAAATAAGCTGTTAAAACTGCTACTCCGGTAATTACCCAGGAGATTGGATATACATTTAGTAACAGTTCAAAACTTTTATTCTGATTAAATATACGATAAATCCAGAATAATCGAAATGCACAGATTCCCACTATTGTTAACATAGCCGGTGTCATGGAATAACCCAGACCTCTTAGAGCTGACCCACTGATTTCATAAGAATTCGCAATAAAATTCAAAGTCAAGATTTGTCCCATTCGGATGACTGCGTAGCGAATTACTTCTTCTTTTGAGGTAAACAGACTCGCAAAGAAGTGTGCATTTGAAACAAAAACAAGACACATTAATCCTGTAATTAATACTGAACTTATCATACATAACCAATATGTTTGTTTACACCTTTTGTACTTCTCTGCTCCATAATTTTGACTGATAAAGGTCACTGCTGCCTGATTAAAAGCATTGATCACAAAATATGTAATATACTCATAATTCAATGCCACGGCAGAGCCAGCAACAGCATCGGAGCCAAAACCATTCAAGGCCGATTGTATAAATACATTTGTAAAAGAAAATACCATTCCCTGTATTCCTGCCGGTATTCCAATTTTAAGAATCCTGACAAGTTCTGGCTTCACTATGGTTAAACCCTTAAAGGACAGACGTATTGGCTCGTCTTCATGAAACAACATATAAATCACCATGAAAGCACTGACGCCATTAGCTACTACTGTTGCAATGGCCACCCCTGCTACTCCCATGTGGAATACAATGACCAAAATCAAGTTAAGTACAGCATTTAAGATTCCAGCTATTATCAGGCAATATAAGGGGCGCTTTGTATCTCCTATGCTTCTGAGTATTGCGGCGCCAAAGTTATAGAGCATAACAAAAGGCATGCCTACAAAATAAATTCTTAGATATAGAATAGCTAAATCCAGTGTATCCTTTGGTGTTTTCATGATAGTTAATATAGGCCTTGCAATTATCAGACCCAGAAACAATAAAACCAGTCCACTGATTAATGCAACTACAATAGACGTATGTACAGCATCTTTCACTTTGTCTTTTTGTTTTTGCCCTAGATATTTTGCAATCACTACATTGGTTCCAATGGATATCCCAACAAATAAATTAATCAATAAGTTAATTAAGGAACTGTTACATCCAACTGCTGCCTGATCCTGGCTAGTGGCATATTGACCTACTACTGCTAAATCAACGCAGTTAAATAATTGCTGTAAAATACTGCTTAATGCCAAAGGTAAGGCAAATATCAGTATCTTTTTAAAAAGACTACCATTTAGCATGTCCATTTTGTGTGAACTTATATTTCTACTCTTTCTCATGTACTTATCTTAATATCCCTTCAGTTATATTTTAGCGAAGAAAATCGTTATTTGTTTATCTTACCACTATTATGAAATATAGCAAGTTATTCCTATTGCTCTCATCCTTTGGCTTAAGTTATATTCCTGGTTTACTCCTCTTATTCATTCTTTTTGA
>JAEYPA010000066.1 GCA_023411225.1 Bacillota bacterium | reverse complement strand
CTGTAGTTATATTGAGAACTAAAAATAAGGATTGGAAGGATAATGGTTTTTCATTTCATTTTCGTGGCAATATAAAATGGTATATAACAGCAATATTTGTTAATATCTTGGTTGCTGGATTGTGCGTTATTTTAGGATTAATAACACAAACGATTACATATCATGTTCCTAAGTTGAATATTTTGGCAGAAATTATTATAGTTGCTATTCTAACGCAGCTTCTAAAAAATATATTTGAGGAATTTGCGTGGAGAGGATTTCTAACACATAAACTAGAGCAAAACAAGTTTTATGATATAATAATTTATTTCATAGTAGGAATCATATGGTTTTTATGGCATCTTCCATATTATCTATTCTTTTTAGATGAGAGCTTATTAGGAAAAGACTCACGAATAGATCTGATTTGGTCGAGTTTTTTCATTTTACTATTATGGAGCATTATGTATGTAGAATTGTATCGTATTATCCATTCTATTTGGCCTTGTGTTATTATGCATGCAATAAGTAATGTGATTCAATATGTATTTGTGTACTCAGACGATGGAATATTATTTTCATCTAAAACTCTAGAATTATTATTAAATCCAGTAAATGGAATACTAGCAATGATTTTATTTGTTGCATCTGGTTTTTTAATGAGAGTATATAGAATAAAACATTCTACAGTAATATAGAGATATCTACGTATCATTTCATTAAGATCGACGTTCTGTGTCCAATAATCGAAGGAGAAGTTAGATAATGAACTAGGAACAATTTTGCTTAAATTTGAGTGGTTAGTCGTATGGCTGACCGCTTTTTCTATGGAATGTTTCTTCTAGACTATCTATGGTATTGACATATATAGATAGATAGCATATAGTTAAATGAAAATTAATTAAATATTATTTAACTAATAAATAAGGAGAAGATATGTTTATTAATGATTTTGCTTTTATAGGAAATTCTTTATGGGAGAAATCTATTCAGAATATTAGTGTTGTTCTTGGAGAAAATGATAGTAAATTATTCACGAGTAATGATTACTTTTATTTAACTTCCATCTATTATATGAATCATCCAACTTTATCAGAGCTAGCAAGGAAGCATGAGGTTACAAAACCAGCGATTTCTGTGATTGTACGTAAATTAATGAAGTTGGAGCTCGTTGAAAAAGTTCAAAGTGAGCAAGATCGTAGAGTATTTACGGTACAGCTCACAGCGAAGGGAAAAAACATTATATGGGGTGATGAGAGACAGTACTATATGGTTGAGGAATTGTTAAAGACCATAATCCCTAATGAGGATAAGTATCATGAATTTGAGGATGTGGTTGCTGAGCTAGCGTCAAAAATGAGAGGAGAAGTAAATCATGATGAAGCGTAGACAGCAAAGAAAAGATTGTTTTAACCAGCGCAATGTTGTTATTATTGGAGCAACAGGTGGATTAGGAATGGCATTTACAAAGATGTTCTTAAACGAAGGAGCCAATATTTTTCTTGGGGTTCGTTCTAGGAAGAAGCTAATAGATCAGTATCATGATTATAGGGAACGAGTGAAATGGGGAATTCTTGACCTACAAATTCCAGATACCATAGAAGATTTTGCGGACAGGGTGAAAGAAGAAATGGGATATGTGGATTATGTAATCAATGCTACCGGGTACGATGTACGTAAGGGATTGCTTGAACATAGTGTAGAGGATGTGCAGAAGAGCATCGACATTAATCTTGCTGGTTCCATCTTTATTACAAAGTCATTTCTTAGGTTATTAAAAGAGCAGCCAGAAAGCACGATTGTACATATGGGAGGATTTGTTGATGGTGGATTGGCATTCCCTTATTATTCTGTGGATGTTGCAACAAGAAGTGGAATGTATTCATTCTGCGAATCAATGAATCGAGAATTAATGCAGGAAAAACGAAAATGTCATCTTACTTACTTTTGCCCGAATCCGGCAGGTACAAAAGCGGAACTTCCCTATCATCCTGTCTGGAAGGAGATGAAGACACGGATTTCATCTGCTGAAGAAGTTGCTGGGGCGTTAAGAAGAGCACTAATCAATAAGAAGAAAGTCTGCATAATGGGAGGAGTTCTAGAAAGTGGATTTGCTAAGCTGAATCATCTATCAGTTTCAGTGAGTGATTTACTATTGATGAAGAAATATTCTAGCATTTTAAAGAAATATTTTGGAGCTGAGTAGGAAAGTCATGAAAATCCCGTTATAGAAAAACTGAGGACTAGCGATCAATGAAAGATAAGGGGAGTGCTACCGTATGAATGCACCCCCTACTTTCCCTACAAGGATACTATCCAACAAATTCTTTTACATATTTTCTATATACGTTCAAAGGATCATCTGCATTCGTAATTGGCCGTCCAACAACAATATAATCTGCACCCTCTGATTTGGCTTGTGCTGGTGTCAGGACTCTAATTTGATCCTCTTTTGCTTCATCTAAAAACCTTACCCCTGGCGTAATGGTCAAAAAGTCTTTCCCACAACATTCATGAACCTTTTTTGCCTCTTGCGGAGAGCAAACAACCCCATCAAGACCTGCAATTTTAGCATTTTGAGCATAATGTGAAACCACTTCCTCAACAGACTTTTCAATTAACAGGTCTTTTTGCATTTTGTCTTGGCTGGTTGATGTTAATTGGGTAACAGCTACCAAGATTGGTCTTGATCCATCATTCTTTGTAATGCCTTGAATTGCTGCTTCCATCATCTCAATTGTTCCAGAAGCATGGACATTGCACATATCTATATTAAGATTCGATAGAACCTTCATCGTCTTCCTAACAGTATTGGGGATATCATGTAATTTCAAATCCAAGAATATTCTATGTCCTCTTTGTTTAATTTCTTTAATGATATCTGGCCCTTCTGCATAGAATAATTCCATTCCTATTTTAACATATATATGTTCTTCCTCAAACTTTGAAAGAAACTCAATCACCTCCGATTTACTGTTAAAGTCGCAGGCCACTATTACATCCTTTTTCATTTCCATAAAATTTCCCCTTTCAACATTGTTTTCTGACTTCATCAGTTAATCACGCCATGTTCTTCTCGGTATTTTTTCATTTTTTCAAGATACTCAACACCTGGAATCACACCATTTTCAATTGCAGCAATAATGTCATGAATAGTTACAATAGAATGAATTCTTACCCCCAATTCCTCCTCCACTTCCCTCACTGCGGATGAGTTTGAATTACCCACTTCCATTCTATCTACCGAAATAACCATATCTGTAACCTTTACATCTGCCACTTGCTTAAGTTTATTCATGGCTTCTCTTAAGGCTTTTCCCGATGTAATTGCATCTTCTAGTATTACTACTTTATCCCCATTTTTCGGCTGATAGCCTACAATCATTCCTCCTTCCCCATGATCTTTCAATTCCTTTCTGTCAAAACAATAGTTCCAATCGTACCCATATCGATTGAATAATACAATACTTGTAGAAATGGCCAATGAGATTCCTTTATACGCAGGGCCGTATAGTGCATCTGCTTTTATCTCATTTTCCTTAATGCTTTCTGCATAGAAGTCGCCAAGCTTTGAAATTTGAGAACCTGTTTTATAATTCCCAGTGTCAATAAAGTACGGTGATATTCGACCACTCTTAAGCTTGTATTCACCAAATTTCAAAACTCCGCTATTTAGCATGAATTTTATAAATCGTTCCTTGTATGACAGTGCATTCAACTTATAGTTGAATAATTCATCGATTGTGACACCAAAATACTCTGCTATAATCGGAAGAAATGTTATGTCTGGTGAAGATATCCCATTTTCCCACTTGCTTACAGATTGAAAAGATATCTGAAATGCTTTTGCTAATTGCTCTTGAGTATCGCCCTTGTTGAGCCTTAATTTTTTAATATTGGTTCCTAATGTTCCTACTTGTCACACCTCCTTTGTTTTCCCCAGTGTAGCATTATTGTCATCTACTTACAATAACTATATAGTAGAGAATAATTCGCTCAATAGTTGAAAATGATGATTAGTCGATATGTTCTTAGGCTGGTAACTATTCTTTGTGCTATAATGATAATAGGATTTATATAATATAATTCCTCAAACTACCCTATATCTTACAAACATTAGGGAGTCTGAGTAAGGGGGTAATCAAAATAGAAAAACTCAGTAAGTTGCCCAATATCGGTAAAGTAGTAGAGGAACAACTCTATTCCGTGGGAATCTCATCTTATGAAAAATTAAAAGAATTAGGCGCGGAAGAATCATGGTTAA
>JAEYPA010000037.1 GCA_023411225.1 Bacillota bacterium | reverse complement strand
GTGTATAATGCACAGACCAAATATCCGGATGTAAAATTCATCTTATTAGATGGACAGCCACATGATGAAAATGAAGATCCAACTAAAGTTGATTACACCATTAAGGATAATGTTAACGCAATCTTTTATGCGGAAGAACAATCCGGTTTCCTTGCAGGTTATGCTGCAGTAAAAGATGGTTATAAAAACCTTGGCTTTATTGGTGGAATGGAAGCTCCTGCAGTTATCCGTTATGGATATGGATTTGTGCAAGGTGCAGAATATGCGGCAAATGAAATGGGACTGGATGATGTTACTGTAAAATATAATTATTCCGGAACCTTTAACGCTTCTCCAGAAGTACAGTCCATGGCAGCAAGCTGGTATAACCAAGGTACAGAAGTGATCTTTGCCTGTGGCGGACAGATTGGTAACTCTATTATGAGCGCAGCAGAAGCTACCGGTGGAAAAGTAATTGGTGTAGACGTTGATCAATCTAGTGAATCTACGGCTGTTGTTACTTCAGCTATGAAACACTTATCAGTATCTGTAAAAGATGCCATTGAATCCTATTACAACGGCAATTTCCCTGGAGGACAGGTAGTAACCTTAGATGCAACCAGCCAGGCTGTTGGTCTTCCTTTAAAAACTTCACAGTTTAAACAGTTTAACGAAGCGGATTATAATGCAATCTATGAAAAGATTGTTTCTGGTGAGATTACTATTAAAACAAATACTGATGCAAAAAGTGTTACTGACCTTTCTATTGAACGGCTTTCTATTAAAAATATAGGTTAATAGATTAGGAGAACACTATACATTTGATAAGTACAATGAAATAATCTGACTAATAATTGGCAAATTATGAAATAACAGAAAATGGGGTTGAATGCCCCATTTTTATATGATATTATCCTAATTGAATAAAAAAATGTGACAAAATAATAGGAGGAAGTTTCATGAAACGGGTATTGTCCGCACTTAGTTTACTAGTTGCAATGTTTGTACTATCAGCTTGTGGTACAAGTAGCTCAAAATCTCACGAATTAGCTTTAATTACTGATGTAGGTACTATTGATGATAAATCATTTAATCAAGGTGCATGGGAGGGTATAAAAGCTTATGCGGAGGAACATGATATTACTTCCAAGTATTATCAGCCTACTGAAAAAGCTACAGCTGCCTATGAAACAACTATTGATTTAGCAGTAGAAGGTGGAGCAAAGGTTATTGTATGTCCTGGATATTTATTTGAAGTCGCAGTGTATAATGCACAGACCAAATATCCTGATGTAAAATTCATTCTTTTAGACGGTCAGCCTCACAATGAAAATGAAAATCCAAAGGAAATTGATTATACTATTAAGGATAATGTCAATGCAATCTATTATGCTGATGAGCAATCCGGTTTTCTTGCAGGTTATGCTGCAGTTAAGGATGGTTATAAGAAATTAGGTTTCATTGGTGGAATTGAAGTTCCTGCAGTTATCCGTTATGGATATGGATTTGTGCAAGGGGCAGAATATGCCGCAAACGAAATGGGACTGAATGATGTTACAGTAAAGTATAATTATTCCGGAACCTTTAATGCTTCTCCAGAAGTACAGTCTATGGCAGCTAGCTGGTATAACCAGGGCACAGAAATTATCTTTGCTTGTGGCGGACAGATTGGTAGCTCTATTATGACAGCAGCAGAAGCTGCCGGCGGAAAAGTGATTGGTGTAGATGTTGACCAATCTAGTGAATCCAATTCTGTAGTTACTTCAGCTATGAAACAGTTAGCAATATCTGTTGAAAGTACCATTGAATCCTATTATAACGGTAAATTCCCAGGTGGCCAAGTGGTAACCCTAGATGCAACTAGTCAGGCGGTAGGACTTCCTTTAAAAACTTCTCATTTTAAGCAGTTTAATGAAGCAGATTACAATGCTATCTATGAAAAGCTTGTATCTGGAGAAATTAAAATTAAAACAAATGCAGATGTGAAAAATGTTACTGATCTTTCTGTTGAACGGATTTCCATAACTAATGTAGGCTAATGGAATGACAGAAATTTTGTATAGCTGTTCTATTTGCTTTATTCTTTTAAGAATGAAGCAAATCAACAGCTATTTTTTGGTATAAAAACAGTTCTTAAAAAATGGTATGAATTTGTGAGAAAAATTGAATATTAATACTAGTTAGATATACAAAAAGTAAAATAAGGGTAGAATGCACCCTTTATAATAGGTACATCTGAAGGAGGAGAAATCGTGGGTTATATCATTGAAATGTTAGGCATAACGAAAGAATTCCCTGGTATTATCGCCAATGATAATATAACTCTTCAAGTAAAAAAAGGAGAGGTTCATGCTTTACTTGGTGAAAATGGAGCTGGAAAATCTACTCTCATGAGTATACTTTTTGGTTTGTATCAACCAGAGGCAGGAAAGATTAAGGTAAAAGGACAGGAAGTAAAGATTACCGGTCCTTTAGATGCCAACGCACTTGGTATCGGTATGGTACATCAGCATTTTAAACTGGTTCATAATTTCACTGTATTACAAAATATCATTTTAGGTATGGAAACCGTAAGAGGTGGATTTCTTAAAATGGAAGATGCAAGAAAAAAAGTAATTGCTTTAAGTGAAAGGTACAAGCTAAAGGTGGAGCCGGATGCTTATATCTCAGATATCTCTGTAGGTATGCAGCAAAGAGTAGAAATCCTAAAGATGCTATATCGAGACAATGATATATTGATTTTGGATGAACCAACTGCTGTTCTTACTCCACAGGAAATTGATGAGCTAATGGATATTATGAAAGAACTGGTAAAGGAAGGTAAATCCATACTCTTTATTACTCATAAGCTAAATGAGATAAAAACAGTTGCAGATCGTTGTTCTGTTTTGCGCCGAGGCAAATATATCGGTACAGTAGATGTAAAAACTACAGATAAAGACACTATGTCTGAGATGATGGTAGGGCATAAAGTGGATTTAAATATTAAAAAGAAGCCTGCCAAAACAAAAGATACCGTACTTGAAGTGAAAGATTTAATAATAAAATCTAAGCGAGAAGGCAGTCATACCAATGTAGTAGACAATATCTCTTTTGAAGTGAAAAGAGGAGAGATTGTTAGCATTGCCGGAATAGACGGTAATGGTCAGAGCGAGTTGATTCAGGCTATTACTGGTCTTATGAAACTGGATAGTGGTAAGCTTTTCTTAAATGGAGAAGATGTTACTTATAAGTCCATTCGCTATAAGAATACTCATGGCTTAGGTCATATTCCAGAGGACCGTCATAAATACGGTCTTGTACTGGACTATACAGTCGCTGAAAATGCTGTTCTTCAAGAATACTTTACAACTGAGTTTGAAAAGGCAGGCTTCTTAAAGTTTGCCAATATTAAGGAACGTAGCCAGAAATTAATTGATAAATTCGACATACGGAGTGGCCAGGGTTCTAAAACAGTAACCAGAAGTATGTCTGGTGGTAACCAGCAGAAACTGATTATTGCAAGAGAAATCAACCGTAATCCAGATCTTCTGATTGCTGTGCAGCCTACTCGTGGTCTGGATATTGGTGCCATTGAATTTATTCACAACCAGTTAGTAAAAGAGAGAGATGCCGGCTGTGGTGTGCTTTTAGTCTCTTTTGAATTGGATGAAGTTATGAATCTAAGTGATCGTATCTTAGTTATTTATGAAGGTAGAATAGTTGCAGAACTAGATCCAAAGAAAACAACACAAAAAGAGTTAGGCCTTTATATGGCTGGTTCAGAAGGGAGTGAGGACTTATAAACAGCAAAGTAGTAAAAAAAGAAAAAAGAGAGCATGCTTATGTGTCCTCCATCATCGCCATTGTGGTGGGACTTTTAGTAGGTTACCTGATTCTTCTAATCAGTAATTTTGCCCAATCTGGGGAAGGATTTATGCAGATAGTCACTGGAGCTCTCACCCATGGTACAAAAGGAGTTGGACAGATCTTCTATTACGCAACTCCTATTATCATGACCGGTTTAAGTATTGGGTTTGCTTTTAAAACAGGGTTATTCAATATTGGTACACCAGGGCAGTTTATTGTAGGAGCCTTTGGAGGCATTTATGTGGGAATTAAATTCAGTGGAATAGGCCCAACTCACTGGATTCTTGCCCTTTTGGCAGCAATGCTATTTGGCGCTTTATGGGCTCTTATTCCTGGTATATTAAAAGCTTTTTGCAATGTAAATGAAGTTATTTCTTGTATTATGATGAATTACATTGGAATGTATCTGGTTAACTATCTAATCAAAAATGATGCAGCCCTATTTAATAATTTGAAAAATGAAAGCAATCCTGTAGTAAGTGCAGCGCAAATTCCGAAAATGGGCTTAGATAAGTTATTCCCAGGCTCTGCTGTTGGTGGAGGAATTATTATTGCTTTAGTGTTTGTGATACTCATTTACATCATTTTAAATAAGACTACCTTTGGTTATGAATTAAAGGCTGTTGGCTATAACAAAGATGCCAGCAAGTATGCAGGCATCAATGAAAAGAGAAGTGTTATTGTCTCCATGCTGATTGCCGGTGCACTTTCCGGTTTAGGTGGTGGATTATTATACCTTTCCGGTTCTGGAAAGTATATCGAGATTGTGGATGTATTAGCAGCTGAAGGATTTACCGGTATCAGTGTGGCCTTGCTTGGTTTAAACAATCCAATTGGAATCTTCTTCTCTGCCATATTTATTGCCTATATCACTCAGGGCGGTTTCTATCTACAGCTGTTATCTTTTTCTCCGGAGATTATCAATATCATCATAGCTGTAATCATTTACTTTAGTGCTTTTGCTTTAGTATTAAAAAATCTGATGGAAAGAAGAAAGAAATCAAAGAGAGTAGAAGAGATTAAGGTGGAAGCAAAACAGAATGAAAATGAACTGCACATCGGTAAACCATCGGAAAATCTGAATCACGAAAAAGAAGGAGGAAAGGAATAATGTCAACTTTATATTTCTTAGTACAGCAAACTATGTACTTTATGATTCCTCTTCTAATTGTAGCTTTAGGTGGAATGTTCTCTGAACGAAGTGGTATTGTTAACGTGGCATTGGAAGGAATCATGACCTTTGGAGCGTTTTGTGGAATCTTATTCATTAATATATTCCAGCAGTCCTTAAGTGGTCAGACTTTACTAATTCTTGCTATTTTAATATCTGCTGTATCTGGTATGGTATTTTCTCTTGCCCATGCCTATGCTTCTGTCAATATGAAGGCAGATCAGGTAATCAGTGGTACTGCATTAAATATGTTCGCCCCTGCCTTTGCCATCTTTGTGGCTAGACAGATTTTTGGAGTACAGCAGATTGGGTTTAACAATACCTTCCGTATTGTCCAGGTGCCGGTTTTATCTAAAATCCCAGTAATTGGTCCAATGTTCTTTCAAAATACCTATATTACCACATACATTGGATTTGCTATTCTTATTATTTCGGCAATCGTTCTATATAAGACTCGTTTTGGTTTAAGACTTCGTGCCTGTGGAGAGCATCCACAAGCGGCAGATTCCCTAGGCGTTAATGTATACCGTATCCGTTACACCGGTGTATTAATCTCTGGTATTTTGGGAGGAATTGGTGGTCTTGTGTTTGTAGTACCAACCTCCACTAACTTTAATGCTACAGTTGCAGGATATGGATTTCTTGCCTTGGCTGTATTGATTTTTGGGCAGTGGAATCCGATTAGGATTCTATATGCTTCCTTGTTTTTTGGATTTATGAAGGCTTTGGCAGCCTCCTATTCCGGAATTGCATTCTTAAATGATTTGAATATTCCAAGTAACTTTTACAAAATGGTACCGTATATTGCGACGCTGATTGTTTTAGCCTTTACTTCCAAGAAGTCTCAAGCACCAAGAGCATCTGGTGTACCGTATGATAAGGGTGCAAGATAAAAATAATTGATTAGTATAATCGATAAAATGAATTATTGAACGTGATATAATTTTATTATAGAATAAAAAAGCCTTATTTTATAAGGCTTTTTTTATTCTTCTGGAGAAAATGGACTAGCAAAAACGGAAGATAATTGCGGTTTTATGGAAAGTTTGCTCACATTGACTTTAGACTTCTACTATGGTATATTTGCGCCATAGTAATAGATTTTTGTTTAACGCAATACATAAAAGAGGTAAAGAAGGAGATATATTACAATGGAAAAGAAACCGTTTGTCACACTTGAACAGATACAAGAGATGACCAAGACATACCCAACTCCATTTCATTTGTATGATGAAAAAGGGATTAGGGAGAATGCCAGAAGGCTTAAGAAAGCATTTGCCTGGAACAAGGGCTTTCATGAATATTTTGCAGTTAAAGCAACACCTAATCCATATTTAATGGCAATACTGAAGGAAGAAGGAATTGGCGCAGACTGCTCCTCCTATACTGAGCTTGTTCTTTCTGATAAAGTTGGCCTTAAGGGACATGATATTATGTTTTCCTCTAATGTGACACCAAGAGAGGATTATGAACTGGCAGCAAAGCTAGGAGCAATTATTAATTTCGACGATATAACTCATATTGATTACTTTGATGGTATCGCAGAGTTTCCTGAGACTATGTGTTGCCGCTACAATCCAGGTGGAGATTTTAAAATTCAAAATCAGATTATGGACACTCCTGAGGATGCCAAATATGGTATGACAAAGCCACAGATTAAGGAAGCTTACTTAAAACTTGCGGCAAAGGGAGTAAAGAACTTTGGCATTCATGCTTTTCTGGCTAGCAATACGGTAACTGATGAGTATTATCCTAAGCTTGCTAGGATTCTTTTCGAACTTGCAGTAGAACTGAAGAAAGAAATCGGTGTACACATTGCTTTTATTAATCTTTCCGGTGGAGTAGGAATTCCTTATCGTCCAGATCAAAAACCAAACAATATTGAGAACATTGGACAGGGAGTAAAAAAAGCTTTTGAAGAGGTGCTTATTCCTGAGGGAATGGAGGATGTGGCGATTTATACAGAGCTAGGCCGTTACATTATGGGACCTTATGGTTGCCTTATTACGAAAGTTCTTCATGAGAAACACACGTATAAGGAGTATATAGGTGTAGATGCCTGTGCTGCCAACCTAATGCGTCCAGCTATGTATGGTGCTTATCATCATATTACAGTTCTTGGCAAAGAAAATGACAAGGCTGATCACGTATATGATGTGACGGGAGGATTATGCGAGAATAATGATAAATTCGCCATAGACCGTCAGTTACCAAAGATTAACATTGGAGACTATCTCTGTATACATGATACAGGAGCACATGGTTTCTCTATGGGTTATAACTACAATGGAAAGCTTCGTTCCGCAGAAATCCTTTTATGTGAAGATGGCTCTACCAAGATGATTCGACGTGCAGAGACTATGGAGGATTACTTTGCCACCTTAGACTTAGATAAATTTCCTTTAAATTAAGATTAAAATATAGAATTAGGGAGCTGCCTTTTAAAGGCAGCTCCTTTGTTGTATGATGAAAACCACGCGATAGTCGCGTGGTTCTATAGGAGCTTTAGCGATGTATTCAGACAAAAAAACTCCTAATATGTATAATAAAAACGTGACCTGCCAGTTACGTAAATAAAAAACACA
>JAEYPA010000112.1 GCA_023411225.1 Bacillota bacterium | reverse complement strand
CAATTCTAGTAAAAATGGCTTTTATTTAGCTGGAATAGCTTTCTAGTATTCCATATAATTGATCTAAGTCGTCAATATAAACACCTTTTCGCACTTCATTTTGTTCCTCTTTCGTTAAGTCGGAAACCAGAATTCCTGTCTGATCCACAAGTGTCTTCTTGTCATTGGTATAGACTACTACATATCCACCATATTCCGTCATGTAATACGCATAATTATCCTTGTTGTCAAACACCTTGCGAATTGTGATGGACGCCTTTGAAAAAGAGCTTAAGCTAATAGATACCAACCCTTTTTTCACTTCTTCCTTAGGTGGATTATTCATATATTCCATTAATTTATTCTGAATTTCTACACGTGTCAAACCAACATATTCCTTTGGAATGGCAAACTGTTTGTTATTGTAAATTGCATCCGCAATATCATAGCTTTCTTCAATATAAATCGTATTGCTATCTGTACGTATTGCATCACTCTGATTGGCATCTATAACCTGGCTACTATCATTAATGTCCTCCCTGTCACCAGCCATCTGAATCTGAGCCTGGTTAGTTCCATTTTTTTGATTATCGACATGGGCACTTTTAAAGCTGAAGTAGTAAGTAAATGAAAATAAAATCACCAATATGCTAAATCCGGTAATTGACCAATAAACCTTGCTCATAGAAGGTCACACTCCTTTGGTCTAAGTATTACCAGATATTCTCATTTTATACAATAAAACCCTATATTAACTACATTAAATGAAACTTTCTAGCCACTCTTAAAAGAGTATTACCTTTTGGCAGTGCAGCCAACTCATTTTCTGAAACACCTTTAAATATGATGAGGCAGATACCGTAAACAGGGACAGCCACTATAATTGCTGCTATCGTTGCGATGGTATTACTATGAAGTACAACAATCGCCAGTCTATAAACCAGATAGGCAATGCCGCCCATAACACCAGCACTAATTAATGGTATCATAAAAGTACGTACGATTTCTTGTTTGTAATTTAGATTCTTTGCAATCTGATACCAGTTCAGAATGCAGATCACAATCGGAAAAGTTACGTTACCAATTACAAGTCCATAAACGCCAAGGTTGGTAAATTTCAACAAAAAGGCCAAGAATCCAGCATGAATAACAAGCGCGATAGCGGAATGAATCACTGGAAGTCTCATTAAATTAATCGCCTGTAAAATGGAATTAGTCATGGTAGATAAAGCAAAAAACAGAATTCCTATAGAGCCAAACACCATCATATTCTTTTGAATTTCGTTGCAGTTTCTAAATATCATAGTGAATATTGGGGCTCCAAGAATACAAAGTCCAATTGCGGATGGTATAGCAATTAACATATTAAACTTGATGGCAGTGTGTATGCTTCTTCTTACTTCACGATGATTACCAGTAGCAATCGAGCTAACAATTCCAGGTATCACAGCAGTACCTAAGGCCGCTGAGATAGAAATAGGAACGTTGGAAAGGAGAATATATTTGCTATAGTAACCACTCAATATATTACTTTGCTGGGATGTCAAACCTTTACTTGTCATAATTTGCTTAAAGAGTATATCATCTAAGGAATTATTTAACTGGTATACTGACTGGCTTAAAATAACTGGTACAATGGTCATAAATAGAATAAAATATATACTGGAATAGCTTTCCACTCTTCCTGTTTTATCCTTATAAACCCGCCTCTTGAAGCTAGGATAATACATGGCAAAGATAAGAGTCAAAAACACAAGCCCGGTAAATGCTCCAATCAAGGTACCTAAGGTTCCACCAGCTGCACCATAAGCTGCCACATCAGAAGCAGCATCATGGGCCTTCATAAACAGATATGCAGCCAAAATACTAACAATGGCATTCACAATCTGTTCTAATACCTGAGAAATAGCCGTTGGAATCATTGTATTCTTTCCTTGGAAGAAACCTCTGAATACACCCATAAGAGAAAACACAAAAATAGTTGGTGCTAATACCTTTAACGGATATGCAACCTCAGGAGTTTTATAAATAACATTGGCTATAAAATCAGAGCCAAAATAAAGCAGACAGGTAAAAGTAAATCCCACAATAATCGCAAACAACAATGCAGCAATTAATATTCGATATGAATTACGGTATTCTCTTTTTATATTACGTGCAGCTATCAGCTTAGACACAGCAAGGGGTAATGAATAAGAGGACAAAATTAATGCTAAGTTATAGATATTAAATGCATAGCCATAGATTCCATTTCCTTCATCACCAATAATATTAATCATCGGAATTCGGTATAATAGCCCAATTACACGAACCAGAATAGAAGATATCGCAAGAATACTTCCCTGGACAATGAACCTATTACTTCTCGAATTAGTTGAACTCATAATTAACTCCATTCATTTATGATGTTTGTTTTACTGTATTTATTGTAACATAGGTTCAACTTATTTCAAGTTTTTTCTTCTTTTTGAAAAATAGAGCCTATCGAATGAAGTACTTCTTCTTCACCAGACAGGCTCTTGATTTATTATTTAATTGTAATATTATCTTTATTCTTAGCTGGGAACAACCCTATATAGGTTTTTCCCGTATTAACAGTAAGTTCTTTACCACTCTCATCATAATAAGTCATAGATTCCTTACTTTCATTTTTTACCCAGGTAATCTTTATATACTTTCCATCAGTAAAGTAATACCCGTCTCCTTTTGCATTGGAAAGATTCATATCCTGTCTTCCCTTCTCATCCATGGTAGATTCTTCTACAAACTGAATTATGAGATTCTTGAAAGCTAATTGTTTCTTTGTATTAGCATCAATATGAGGCTTATCAAACTGAAAACGCTTATACACTTTATCTGTTGCATCATATTCAAATACCGGGCTATATTTTCTACTAAATGGAATAGTCACTTTGCCAGCAGCAGAACCATTTGATAGTGCTGTATCCTCTTTAAAAAACTTGTAGTGGCTAGTCATATTATCGCGGTACTCCGTGCGGTATTTTAACTTTTTTGTTCCTTTTATGATTCCTTCATAACTTGCAAAAGCATTATGAGGAGCCTTAATATTCTTATCACGATAGAATACTGTACTTCCTATAGAAGTGAGGCCACTTAAATTATCAACACCTAACTTGTCTAATACAGCCTGGGTGTACTTGGATTGTCCATAATGAACATAAATAGCATCATACTCATCTGCAATACTAACGTAATAGTGCCTTGCACTTCTTACAGATCCAATTCTATCAGAGTCAAAATTATCAAACACACCCATTAATCTGGTAATTCCGCCTTCAACCAGGCATTCATATAAGATACCTGCCTGACTGGTTCCACTTTGAGGAAATGCTGCCTGTATATTATTAAACATTATAGCATAAGGACGGGTAGTGGCCTTCTTCTCAGGTATCCATTCATTCGTCAGCTTAGATCTTGCCATACCGGCCGGCGCAGATTCTGCAGGGGTTGGAGCGACTATTGGCGCTGTCGTCTGTGTAGGAATAGCTGTTGGTACTGGTGTCTCAGTCTGCGTTGGCTTATTATCCTCCTTCTTACCACATCCAGCAAGAAATGCTAAAAGTAAAATACATACTAAACTATATCTTATCCTATTCATATTCATTGTTCTCTCCCTTAGCCTTAATATTATCTTGTCAGCCCAATGTTGTTAAGTATTTCAGACTGACGTAATTCCATAGCATCACGTTCAACATCTTCCAAATGATCATATCCGAACAGATGAAGCATACTGTGAGCAATCAGAAATCCCAACTCTCTCTCCAAACTATGTCCATAAGCCTTCGACTGTTGCTTGATCTTTTCAACACTAATCATAATATCTCCTAGAAGAAGCTCACCTGTCTCAGGATTAAAGCAATCTTCCATCTCCTCTACCTGACTAAAGTCAGAAGGTTCTTCATATTGAACCATAGGAAATGATAGAACATCTGTAGGACTGTCAATGTTTCGGAACTCTTTGTTTACCTGATGTATTCCCTCGTTGTCTGTTAAGACCACGTTGACTTCACACTCATAAGGGCACTCCTCATAATCAATTGCTTCTGAAATCACTTTATTAATAATAGGTTCATACTTAATATCAAGTTGTTCCTTTGTTTCATATGCAATATCAATTGTCATTGATTCCCCTGCCTTTTCTCTTACTCTTGGTAGTAGCTGTTTTCTTATTCTTTATATGACTTTGCTTATTCTCATACGAATCATAAGCCTTAACAATCTTCTGGACAAGCGGATGCCTTACAACGTCCTGACTAGTCAAATAACAGAACCCAATATCATCCACCTTTGAGAGTACCTTTACCGCTTGATCTAATCCGGATATTGTATTATGTGGCAAATCCTTTTGAGATAAATCACCTGTAATAATCACTTTAGAGCCAAACCCAATTCTTGTTAAAAACATTTTCATCTGAGCTGGTGTTGTATTCTGAGCCTCATCAAGAATAATATATGCGTTATCTAAGGTTCGACCTCTCATATATGCTAGAGGTGCTACCTCTATTAATCCCTTTTCTGTATTCTTTATAAAACTATCCGGACCCATGATTTGATATAGGGCATCATATAAAGGTCGCAAGTATGGATCTACCTTACTTTGAAGATCTCCTGGTAAAAATCCTAACTTTTCTCCAGCTTCAATTGCAGGACGAGTCAGAATTATCTTGCTGACTTCATCATTCTTAAAAGCAGTAATCGCCATTGCCATAGCAAGATAAGTTTTACCTGTACCAGCAGGACCTATACCAAATACAATCATCTTATCTCGAATCTGATCCACATATGCTTTCTGACCTAAAGTCTTTGGCTTAATCGGCTTTCCACCTATGGTGTGGCAAATCAAATCACGGTCTATATCAATTACCTCAGATTCTTTGTTGTCAAAACAAAGAGACAAGGTGTAATTCACACTTTGTTCTGTTATCACATTTCCACGTTGTGACAATTTTAATAGCTGTTCAAACACACTTTTTGCTTTAGAAACTCCATCTGATGCTCCAATTACTTTAATCTCACCATCTCTTACAATGACAGTTACATGAAGTGTCTTTTCAATAATCTTTGTATAAGCATCTAGGTTGCCAAATATATTCTTCTGATGTTCCATCGGTATTTCGATGATTGCCTCAACAATACTCATGTAAATTTATCTTCCTCCATCACATTCGTTCCATATTTTATACGATATTAATAATAGCACTTATTAATCCTTAATTCAATGTTATTAATAAGGAATTCCATAATTGCAATTATATACCAAAACAGACAATTTCATGCATTTAATGTTGTATTGGTTCTAAACTTTCTTTCGGAACATAAGTTTCATCCTCAGCTATAGGTATGGTGCTTCTAATCTTCTGCTCAACAATCAGCTTTCCTGACGCTACAAGTTCTTGATTAGAAAAGGTGAATACCACATTATTATTTATTACCTTTACCTGCTGCTTTTCTAACTGACTGATGTATAGGTTCAGCTTTTCATTGGCTAGGGCAAGTGCTTCTTCTTCCGAGTATGTCTTCTTAACTAGTTTATACTCCTGGTTGGTAATAGTAGACCATTTAATAGGTAAATAGAAATTCTCATTCAACCTTAGATCCTTCTCACTTATGAGATGTTCATAATTCTCATATTTATTATAATTTTTAAATGGATTTAATAGATAGAATTCATGCCCAAATAAAAAAAGGCTGTAATAACGGTCGCTTTCACCGGTATACTCCTTGTTGGAATAAGTAAGGGACAGCTTATCCGTATAATTGTAGTAGGTTTTAATGACAATATCGGCATCTGCTATCACTGCACCTTTTTTTACAACCGTCTGGTCGTCTCCCATAATTTCTACAATACCCGAAACCAAGATTTGACCCTTTCTCACTATAGATCCTATCCCCACTTTAGGCGTTCCAGTTCTGGTTACCATGGTAATCACCATTCCATCCCGATCAGCTACTATATGGCATGGTCCAGTTGGTTTCACATAGGGTTGCGGCATATTGGTTTCTGTAATCTTAATTAGAAGTCTGGTACCACGAATTTCTGCTGATACCCAACCCACATCGTCATATTTCTTCCGAAGCATCTCCTCTATCTTGGTACAGTTGATGCTTTTCTTTTTTATTCCCGCATGAATTCCTTCCGTTTTCAAATATTCTACAATTGTTTCTTCTGTATGACTATACTGACCTGTTATCTGAACATCCCAGATGTAAAGCGACATATAATAAACAAGAAAAGCTCCAATCAGCAATCCAATAAAAAACATTTTTCGTTTTTTATATCGATGAATATAGAAGGGGAAACCGATTCTTTTCTTTATAATAGGCCTTGTTTTAGTCTTTCTGACAATTGGCTGAATGCGAAAAAAGTCCTTAATTGAAATGCGAAATAGAAAACCTTCATCTGTTTTAGTAAGACCCCATATTATAATATTGTGATTGGAACATAAATTAAAGAAACGTTCCGGGGAGTAGCCCCTTATAATTACCAGCAAATAGCCTTTTATCCATCTAAACAGAGAAACAAACACTTTAGCACCTCCCACTACTGATATCTTATCGCTTCAATGGTACCTGATATTCGCATTTCTTCATTGGTAAAATAATCTATATTCAATTTTTTCCCTTCAATACAAATCTTACAGTTTTTTGTCTGAACCCGAATCAGACTTCCCGTATATTCTATGATTCCTTTATAATTTTCCAAAGTCAGCTGATGCTTTCCGGTAGCCATGATAATTGGGGCACCAGCCAACATATCAGAAGGAAGTTTAAAGCGTTCTGATAGGGACTCTCGCAAAGATTTCTTGGTCATTTCTTTCTCTGCCTTTGCCTGATCCTCAAATTCTTTATAAATCGATTGACCATCTTTTTTTTTATAATTTTTATGGGTAGACTTCAGCCTTTTCTCCATATAGGAACCTCTCTATTTGATACTATTAAAAATATATGTATGGGTAGGATATCTTAGAATTGATTAAAGAAAATAGGGAGATGACTCTATTAACGCAAAAAACCCTCAATCACACAATAGTGATTGAGGGTAATATTATTTGCAAATTATTTAAATTTACGTTTTCTAGCAGCCTCTGATTTCTTTTTACGCTTTACGCTTGGCTTTTCATAATGCTCTCTTTTACGAATCTCCTGTTGGATACCAGCTTTAGCACAGTTTCTTTTG
>JAEYPA010000171.1 GCA_023411225.1 Bacillota bacterium | reverse complement strand
GGTTAATGTTAATGGAGCTGCAAAGAAGATGTATGTTTGTACTTCATGCCTTAAATCAGGTTTAGTTGAGCGTGCTTAATGAACATATATTTATAGCATTATACGAGTAGAGAGGGATTCAAAATGCGTCTGTGTTTTGAATCCCTTTTATACATGTGAACTAACTAAAAATAACAAATTAAGATTTTAGTTGCAGAATAAATTGTAACCTAGTATTAAAAAGCCAATAATAATTCCGATTGCAAGGAGTCCATTTGTTATAAATAGCATTATGGTCATACCAATGGCCATCCAAAATAGGATAAACCCAATCATTCTTCTCATATTATCACGTCCGTATATTATGTGAATAATCACAACATATTTGTATAATATATGCAAGGGATTGAAATCATAGGCTTAAGAATGATTGTTATTTGATATTTTAAAATATATATTTCTTTTTTAATAAAAAAAGGGTATAATATAGAAATAATATGCGCCAAATCAGGGAGACCTGATAATATATTGAATTGGAGGGTTAATATGAAAGGACATATGAATACTCAAATTGGTGAAATATTAATCGACAATGATGTCATAGCAAAATATGCTGGCTCTGCTGCAGTAGAATGCTTTGGTGTCGTAGGAATGGCTTCAGTTAATGTGAAAGATGGATTTGTAAATCTTTTAAAAAGAGAAAATATTAGCCACGGTGTTAATGTTGTTATAGAAGAGAATAAAATAAGCATCGATCTTCATATAGTTGTAGCATATGGTGTTAGCATTTCTGCGGTAGCAGAAAATCTTGTTAGCAATGTAAAGTATAACGTAGAAGAGTATACTGGAATAGAAGTGGAAAAGATACGTATTTATGTAGAAGGTGTGCGTGTAATAGACTAATATTATAGATAGGTAACTTTTAAGGAGGAACAGTTCAGTGGTTATAAAGAATATAGATGCTAAGACTCTTCAAAAATGTTTTCTAGCTGGAGCTCAAAGCATCGAAGCACAAAAGGAATATATTAATGAATTAAATGTATTCCCTGTACCAGACGGTGATACAGGAACCAATATGACATTAACAATTATGTCTGCAGCAAAAGAAGTTAGCGGGCTTAATGTAGTGACGATGGAGACCGTTGCAAAGGCAATTTCAAGTGGTTCTTTAAGAGGAGCAAGAGGTAACTCTGGTGTTATCTTATCTCAGCTCTTTAGGGGATTTACGAAAGAGATAAAAGACCATGACCAGATAAATGTAACAATTATGTCTAATGCTTTCCAAAAAGCTGTGGAAACTGCATATAAAGCAGTTATGAAGCCAAAGGAAGGTACGATTTTAACTGTTGCCAGAGGTGGTGCCACAAAAGCTGCAGAACTTGTTGGTGAAACCAATGATTTGATTGTATTCTGTAAGCAGGTTTTAGATCATATGGAGGTAGTGTTACAGCAGACACCAGAGTTGCTTCCGGTTTTGAAAGAAGCAGGAGTAGTGGATTCTGGTGGACAGGGTTTGGTGACGGTATTACGTGGAGCCTATGATGCATTATGTGGTAAAGAAGTAAATATTGAGATTAAACCGGTTGTGAAGGCAACTAGTACTGTAAATATAGAGAATGCCAGCACAAATGACATTAAATTTGGCTATTGTACAGAATTTATTATCATGTTGGATAAACCATATAATATCAACACTGAGCATGAATTCAAAGTATTTTTAGAATCCATAGGAGATTCTATTGTTGTTGTATCAGATGATGACATTGTAAAAGTACATGTTCATACAAATGACCCAGGCTTAGCAATTCAAAAAGCTTTAACCTTCGGTTCCTTAACTAAGATGAAAATTGATAACATGCGAGAAGAACATGAGGAACGCTTAATAAAGGACGCAGAGAAGGTGGCGGCAGCTCAGCTTAAAAAGGATCAAATGGAAGCTGAAAAGAAAGAACAGCCTCGTAAAGAAGTGGGCTTTATCAGTGTTTCTGTTGGTGAAGGAGTCAATGAGATTTTTAAGGAGCTTGGAGTTGATTACATTATTGAAGGTGGTCAGACTATGAATCCTAGTACAGAGGATGTCTTGAATGCTATTGATAATGTGAATGCTGATACTATCTATGTTCTTCCTAATAATAAGAATATTATTCTAGCAGCGGAACAGGCAGCTAGCTTAACAGAAGATAAGAATATTGTGGTTATTCCAAGTAAGACAATTCCTCAGGGTATCACTGCAGTCATTAATTTTGTTTATGACAAGTCTATTGAAGAAAATAGACAAAAGATGCTTGAAGAAATGTCCAGAGTAAAAACCGGCCAGGTTACTTATGCGGTAAGAGATACTTCAATAGATGGCAAAACAATTAAACAAGGTAATATAATGGGTATTGGAGATAGTACGATTCTTTCTGTAGGCACAGAGATCTATGATACTACCGTCGATTTGATTCATCAGTTAATTGACGATGATTCTGAACTGGTTAGTCTTTATTTCGGTCAGGATGTAACTGAAGAGAATGCCAATGCAGTTGCAGATGCAATTACTGAGGAATTCCCAGATATAGATGTTGAAGTTCAATATGGTGGACAGCCAATATATTACTATGTACTGTCTGTAGAATAATAGATATTATTTCTAAACTTTAGGGCTGTCGCGTATATTGCGACAGCTTTTTTATTGAATAGGAAATATCACATCACGACATTCGTTTAGAGCCAACGTAAAGAAGGAGGTGATTACATGAGGCCTGAGGATCCCATTATTACAATCAAGGGAATTGGGAATGCTGCAGAAGAAAAATATCATAAATTAGGTATTTTTACAGTTGGAGATCTTCTGGAACACTATCCTTTCCGATACGATAAATATGAAGATATTAAACCAATCGCTTCCATACAGGAAGGAATGACTGTGGCTGTAGAGGGTACCTTAATTAGGAGTCCAGAGATGAAGAAAATTCGAAATCTCAAATTAGTGACCTGTCGTTTATCAGATGGCACCTCCATCCTTCAGTTAACCTGGTTTAATATGCCTTTCTTGTTAAAACAATTAAAACTTGGCACTCATTATATTGTACGTGGGAAAATTGTTCGAAAAAATGGAATGCTTGTTATGGATCAACCAACTATGCTGACGAAACAGGAATTCTATAATAAAGTAGGAAAGTTACTTCCTGTGTACGGCTTAACTAATGGTATTACCAATAACCAAGTAGCCAAATCCATAAGTCTGGCTTTAAAAGAGATAGAATATAGAAAAGATTTTTTACCAAAAACAATTCGAGACAAATATAAACTTATGGACTACAAAAAGGCTGTAAAAACGATTCATGAACCTAAGAATACAGAAGAAATGATGGAGGCCAGAAAGCGTCTCGTATTCGATGAATTCTTTGTGTTTTCTCTAGCCATCCAATATTTAAAGGATAATCGTACTATTCAGAAAAATGAAAATGTAATGGTTCCCCGAGAAGAATGTGATACCTTAATTGCTTCCTTACCTTATGAATTAACCAATGCTCAGAAGAAAGTTTGGGAAGAAATAAAAAAGGATCTCAAAGGACCAACTGCCATGCAGAGACTTGTACAGGGTGATGTTGGTTCCGGTAAGACTATAGTGGCAATTCTTGCCCTAATGGAGGCTGCAAAAAATGGATACCAAGGATGTATGATGGCACCCACAGAAGTCTTAGCAAAACAGCACTATGAAGGTATGGTAGAGCTACTTGCCCCATATAATATTCGTATTGCACTGTTAGTTGGTTCTATGACTGCGAAGGAGAAGCGTAAAGCTTATGAAGTCATTAAAAATCATGAGGTTGATATAGTAGTTGGTACCCACGCTCTCATTCAAGAGAAAGTAGAATATGATGCTCTTGGCCTAGTTATCACGGATGAACAGCATCGATTTGGTGTAAGACAGAGAGAAACCCTAGCAGGAAAAGGTAAATTTCCACATGTTCTCGTTATGAGTGCAACCCCAATACCAAGAACATTAGCTATTATTCTTTATGGGGATTTGGATTTATCCGTTATTGATGAACTTCCAGCCAATCGTCTGCCAATCAAAAACTGTGTGGTTGATACAAATTATAGGGAAAGAGCTTACCGTTTTATTGAAAAGGAAGTACTTGTAGGAAGACAAGCGTATGTAATCTGTCCAATGGTAGAAGAAAGTGAAGCTATTGAGGCAGAAAATGTCATGGAGTATACGATGAAATTAAAAGAGGTATTACCTCCCTCTATACAAGTGGAATATTTACATGGTAAAATGAAACCAGGTGAAAAAAATGAGATCATGGAGAAATTTAGTTCTGGAGAAATTCAGGTTTTAGTTTCCACTACAGTTGTAGAAGTAGGTGTTAATGTACCTAATGCCACTGTAATGATGGTGGAAAATGCGGAACGTTTTGGTCTTGCCCAACTTCATCAGCTAAGAGGTCGTGTTGGTCGTGGTAAGCATCAATCTTATTGTATCTTTGTCTGCGGCTCTGGTGGAAAGGATACTATGGAACGTCTGGAAATCCTTAATCATTCCAACGACGGCTTCTATATTGCTGAGGAGGACTTAAAATTAAGAGGTCCTGGAGATATGTTTGGGATCAAGCAAAGCGGTCTTTTAGAATTTAAACTTGCTGATGTATACAATGATTCCAAAATATTAAAATTCGCTGCAACAGCAGCCAAAGAATATATTGAAAATGATGCTTTAGTAATGCAAAATGAATTTTTACGTGATAGAATAGCGGGCTATGCCGGAAGAACTTCTCTGTAGTACTTAGGCGGAACCTATGTTTGGAGGGATACTAGTATGCAACTGTATTCGGTTTATAATAGCTATTATGTGACTCTAATGCAAGAAAATTATAAATGTTTAGTAAAGCTATGCGATATTCTGAAACAGGATGGATATTGGGATGAGCCAGAGAAATACTTGAATAATAGTATTTATGACAATCTGGATCTGTATGTTCAGAGTGTATTAGTACAGGCTTCTATTTTTTGTGGCAGACTTTCTGTTACCATTAGAAGCTTGATTTCCCAATTGACAATTCAGAATATTTTAGAGATTATCTCTGATATAGAGTATCCTGAGAGTATTATTATGACCTCACAGCATATTATAAATGGCCCCCCTATTGTACTTCAGTTATGTAGTCTATATGACTTTGAAAAAGGAACCAATATGGCTTCTGTTTTTCTGGATCATATGATGTCGATATTGTTGGCATTTGCGCATATAGATGGTGCAAGAGATAGAACTGCTTTAACTTTTGTAGAACAGTACTACAATAAATCTATTCGATTTTTAAACGAAGAACAGGCTGAAATTTGTCTTGGCAAACGGTATTTATTTAAAAAAATCAGCAATGAACAGATTTCAAACTGTGTTGAGATGCAGCAACTGTCTAATTTTATAGAAAAAACGTCCCTAGATATCAAGACAGAAGGTAAAGAACAAGAAGACATAAGTCAGATAACAAGGTTAGAATTACTCTTATCCCAATTAAATGAATTAATAGGACTAAATGACGTTAAACAGCAAATCACCTCACTTATTAATCTAATTAAAGTAAAGAAAATGAGAGAAAAATATAATATGCCTACCACAGATATAACCTATCACATGGTTTTTAGTGGGAATCCGGGAACTGGTAAGACTACAGTAGCCCGCCTACTATCTCAAATATATTGTGAGCTTGGCTTATTATCGAAAGGAACCCTGGTTGAAACAGACCGTCCTGGTCTGGTGGCAGGTTTTGTAGGACAGACAGCTCTTAAAGTGACTGAAAAAGTAAATAGTGCTTTAGGTGGAGTGTTGTTTATTGATGAAGCGTACAGTCTTACAAAACAAGGCAGTGTTAATGACTACGGAAGTGAAGCAATTGATACTCTTGTAAAGCTGATGGAAGATCACCGAGATGATTTAGTAGTGATTGTAGCTGGATATACAGAAGAAATGAAAGAATTTCTCAAATCGAATACGGGGTTAATTTCTAGATTTAATACTTTTATTGAATTTCCAGATTATTCTACGGATGAATTAGCAGATATTTTAATATCCATGGCTGTTAAGGCAGATGTTAGATACAAAAAATCTGCAATAATACAGATCAAGAAGTATATAGATGATATGAGCGAGAAGGAAAGATTGGAGTTTGGCAATGCCAGAGGAATTCGTAATTTATTTGAAAAAAATTTATTATCCCAGGCTAATCGCATTGTAACCTTAAAAAACCCTACGAAAAAACTACTATCTACCATTGAATTAGAAGATGTAAGTAATAGTTTATCACTGCTTTAATAATGGAACCCTAACCAATAACTGTTAGTGTAAATAGAGTACCATTACACATACTAGTATTGTAACAACAAACCAATACCTTATTATTTTGAAACGTATTTTTAAATTTCACAAAGAATCTAAAAATACAACGGTTTCAAAATATGAACGGAGGGCTGATTTCATGTCTAGTCGAAACAGAGTAGAGGTACCGGAGGCCAAAGAAGCAATGGATCGTTTTAAATACGAAGTTGCTTCTGAATTAGGAGTACCATTAAAGCATGGCTATAATGGAGACTTAACTTCCTACCAAAACGGAAGTGTAGGTGGATATATGGTGAAGAAAATGATAGCCGAGCAGGAGAAGCGAATGGCAGGAAAATAACCATATATTAGCTTTACGACTTAATCTCATGAAAGATTGTTACAACACAAAAAAGCGGAATAGATAATGATCTAGGGGAGCCTACGTGGCTCCTTACATATTTTTTTATTTTCTATTGAATTATAGAAGATTATGAGATAGACTATTTATGATAGTTTATATTTTATTTATAATAAGGACGGGCTTTATGAGAGTAATTGCAGGAAAAGCCAGAAGAACACAACTCAAGACGGTAGAAGGGCTTTTAACAAGACCCACTACAGATCGTATTAAAGAGACACTATTTAACATGTTGCAGAATCAATTGTATGATTCAAATTTTCTAGATTTATTTGCTGGAAGTGGAGCTATTGGTATTGAAGCTCTAAGTCGTGGTGCAAAGAGCGCTGTATTTGTTGAAAACAATAGGTCTGCTATTAACTGTATAAAGTCCAATTTGAAGGCTTGCCATATAGAAGAACAAAGCCGAATTATGCAGATGGATTGTATAGAAGCCATACGAAATTTGGATAGAATGGGAATCGTTTTTGATTTTGTTTTTATGGATCCACCATATGGATTCGAACATGAGAAAAGAATTTTAGCTGAACTTGGCAGCGTTAGTATCCTTACAGAGGATACTTTGATTATTGTAGAAGCAAATCTAGATACTGATTTTTCCTATTTAAAAGAGTATGGATTCGACCTGACTAAAGAGAAATGCTATAAAACAAACAAGCATATATTTGTACGTAAGAGTATCAAGAATACATTATAGGAGGTTAGTATGAGAATAGGGATATATCCAGGGAGTTTTGACCCTGTTACATTTGGACATTTGGATATTATCTTGCGGTCATCTAAGATGTTTGATCTTCTAATTATAGCCGTTCTTAACAATAGCGTAAAAAAACCACTTTTTTCCGCAGATGAAAGAGTTGATTTGATTAGGCAAGTTATAAAGAATATGCGTAATATATCAGTAGAATCTTTTGATGGATTACTAATTGACTTTGCTACGAAGAAGAATGCTTCTACAATAGTTAGAGGACTTAGAGCTGTTTCTGATTTTGAGTATGAACTTCAGATTGCTCAGACCAATCATAAAATGAACCCTGAGATAGATACTGTTTTTTTGACGACAAGCTTGGATTACTCGTATTTAAGCTCTAGTATTGTTAGGGAAATAGCTAGCTATAATGGCGATATTTCCAATTTTGTCCCTAGGGAGATTATCCCTAGCATTTATGCAAAGTATAGGGATTTTAAATGAATTAGTAGGAAGAAATAAGTAGGATAGAATGAACAAGATAGGAGTGTTTTTATGGGACTTAGCAGAATTGAACAACTAATCGAAGATATTTATGAATTTGTAGAAAGCTGCAAGATGTCTCCGTTATCTTCTACGAAGGTAGTGGTACCAAAGGATCAATTGTATGATTTGCTTGATGAGCTACGGTTACGTACGCCAGATGAGATTAAGCGATATCAAAAGATTATTTCCAATAGGGATGCTATCATTGCGGATGCTGAAGATAAAGCTGCTACTATGCTAGCGGATGCGCAGGAAAAGACTAAAAACCTAATTAGTGAGCATGAGATTATGCAACAGGCATATGCTCAGGCAAACCAAGTGCTAGAGCAGGCCAACAATGAAGCAAGACAGATTCTAAGTAGTGCCAACGCAGATGCTAATCAAATACGTTCCGGTGCATTATCATACACAGAGGACATGCTGAATACTACTGAAAAAGTATTATCTGACGCCTTTGAAATGTTAAAGGCCCGTAATAATGGCTTATTATCTTCTTTAGAGGATAATCTGAGTATAGTAAGAAGTAATAAGAAAGAAATAACTGACCAACTCTATGGTCCTGCCACTACAGTTACAGCAGAGACGGAAGAAGGTCAGCCTGAAGAGCAAACTGAGTTTGACTTAGATGGAGAGGCTTTTTTAAATCATATTGATTAGTAAGTTCTTAGAACTTACATAGTTCAATAAAGAAAAAAGTTATCAATAAAGTTATCATTGCATTAAATATTTTATATAGAATGTAGTTACGTATGGATAGTCCTGATTGGTCTATTACACTTTTAGTTTGAGCGATACTAGAAATCCCTCCAAAGGCTGTAATAGGAAGAATCAGGGCTATTTTTGTTGCAAGGGGTATAGAGGAAGCCCCAATCACGTTTATTCCATTGGTAATCTCCAATACACCTACAGAAAGTAAACTGAAGAGGGATGTCATTTTTATACTACTTAGTATTACATTGGATAAGATAGAGAAGAGTACAATGTATCCTCCTACTTTTGTAATCACATCAAAGCCATCCATAATTGCACAATCTACAATTGCAAAGGTTATTCGTTTAGGAGATTCCGAAGAGACATTTTTACGTGATAAATCGAGTGTTTTAAGAGTATTTCTTCCTGCTACTGATATTTCTTCTGAACTAGTAAAGCTATTGTTTTGTATATGATGAATAATCCGGTACAACAAAGCTGTCAGCATTGCACTGACATAGATGATTCCTAAGAATTTATACCTGTCTAAAGAAAGTTTTAATGTAAGGATTGAGATATAACTAATAATAAACATAGGACTGGCGTTATTACAAAATGTCAATAAATATTGGCCTTCTTGTTTGGAAAGCATTTTATAATGAACCAGATCTGAACACGCCTTTGCACCCACTGGAAATCCAGTGAGTAAACCGATGATGATGACATAGCAACCGTTTCTTGTAACAGCAAATATTCTATGTAAAACTGGATAGAACATCTTCGCAATCAATGTGGTTAATTTGAGATTGATGATGAGATTGGAAACAATAATAAATGGAAGTAAGGTAGGAACTATTACATTAAACCATAGTAGAATTCCATTTTCAGCCCCTTTTATGGATGCTTTGGGGAAAATTAATAGAATAAGCATTAAAATAATGGTGGCGATGGATACCAAAAATCGAATGGATAAGGAAGGTTTTTTCTTCTGCATAACTCTCCTTTAAACAATAAAATTGGGACTTGGTATATTTTATTGCACCCTGTTATGGATTATTCATAGGGGTAGAAGGTTCTACAGGTTAATGTAAAAAAATGTATTGCTTAATGAAAATATATCACGTATAATTTAAATATAAAAAGTAAAATATTACCATATATGATTTGCAAATAACATTATCACATTTTGTGTAGGAAATCATGAGGGACATTAAGAAGGGGGAGACCTATGTACAATGTAGTTTTGTGCGATGATGACAAAAGAATAGCAGCTCAGATGGAATACTTTTTTCATGCCAGTACTTCCTTTATCACATTTCAGGTGGTAACAACCGGAGAAAGATTGTTAGAATTAATAAAGGAAGGACATTCGTATGATATCTTTGTAATCGGCAATATGCTAAAAAAGAACAACGGAATTATGATAGCAAAAGAATTGAGAAATCTTGGGGTACAATCAGATATAATCTTCATATCCGGAATCGACTGTTATTTTTATGATGCATTTGAAGTAGAGGCTTTTCGGTTTATTAAAAAACCGTTAGACTGGAATGTATTTAAAAATTGCATTCAACAAGTCATAGAAAGGATTAACAGGAATAATAAGTACTTCTTTTATAAAAAGGAAAATATCATACATAAAATCGCCATAGATGATATTATTTATTTTGAAAGCAGTAGACGTATGATTGATGTGGTAACTGTGAATGAGACACATTCCTACTATGATAGACTTGATTTGGTTGAGAAGTATATTGCTCAGAAGAATTGTGGATTTATGAGAATCCATAAGTCTTATTTGGTAAATAGTTATCATATATCAAAATATGAATATAGCAAATTACATTTGTCAAATGGAGAGTCTTTACCTATTAGTGAAAATAAGAGAATTCAAATACGACAGGTTTTCTTAGATTATATTGATGGATTTGTATGTGGCATCACAGAAAAAGTAGTAAGATAGTTAATTCTTTCAACATGTGGTATACTATCCTTTGAGATGAATTATTATGAGAGAAAGGATGAGTCTATGAATGATACAAGCAGGTTGAAAAGAAGAGATGAGATAGATCCAAAGGATAAATGGGCGATAGAGGATTTATATAGTAGTGATGAGATGTGGGATGAAGAATACAATAAAGTGGAAAGTTTTATTCCAAAGCTAGCATCTTATGAAGGAAAAGTAACAGAATCTGCTAGTCAACTATTTAATTTCTTATCTTTAAAAGATGAAGCAATGCTTCTTATGGAACGACTAATTGTATATTCCAATCAGAGATATCATGAGGATACTGCTAATGCCACCTATCAGAGATTAAGCGACAGAGCCTCCAATCTAGCTGTAAAATTGGAAAGTGCAACTTCATTTTTTAACTCTGAAGTTTTGAAGTTATCTGATGGAGAAGTGGAAAAATTCTATGAAGAATGTATTTCCTTGCAATTCTATAGAAGATATCTAGATAATCTTTTTAGAAGAAAACCTCATATTTTATCTGAAGCAGAGGAAAAGCTACTAGCTGCCGTAGGAGAAGTGGCGGAAGGGCCTTCTAACATTTTCTCCATGTTTAACAATGCTGATATTCAGTTTTCTGAAATATTAAATGAAAATCAAGAAAAAGTGCAACTAACTCATGGCCGATATACAAGTTTTTTACAAAGTAAAGATCGTAGAGTTCGTAAAGATGCATTTGTGGCAATGTATGCCCCATTTATTACGTATAAAAACACTTTAGCTTCGCTGTATACAGCCAATCTAAAACAAGAAAACTTCTATGCAAAAGCAAGGAAATATCCTTCTAGTATGGCAATGGAGTTAGATAATAGTAATATTCCATTAAAAGTTTATGATAATCTAATATCTGTCGTTCATGATAAGATGCCATTACTGCATCGTTATATGAACATACGTAAGAAATGCCTTGGTCTTTCTGAAATGCATATGTATGACTTATATGTCCCAATGGTTTCAGATGTGTCAATGATAATTAGTTTCGAGGAAGCAAAAAAGATGGTTCAAGAAGGATTAAAGCCTCTAGGAGAAGAGTATGGAGCAATTCTTACAGAAGGTTATGACAATGGTTGGATTGACATCTATGAAAA
>JAEYPA010000146.1 GCA_023411225.1 Bacillota bacterium | reverse complement strand
TCGTTTGACAACAGCTATTTTCAGACAGTAAAAAAGCTCCAAGCCCTTATAAGGACTTGAAGCCTAAAATCAACTAAGCGCGAGACGGGATTCGAACCCGCGACCCTCGCCTTGGCAAGGCGATACTCCACCACTGAGCCACTCGCGCGTATTATATCTTGCTGACAAACTGTTTGCCTAACGCAAGATATATAATACTATAGGAAAAATAAAAAGTCAATAAGCAGTAATATAATTTTCGACTAATTTAGATTATTTTATATCTGTATTGGCTTCTACTCATTATTGTTCTCTACAAATTGCAGCCTTTAGCCTTTTTACTCCCTCTTCGAGCTCCTGTAGACTTAATTTCCCATATCCGAGAACTAGTTCATTCATATGGGTACCCTTCAATAAGGAGTAGTCCTCTACAAAATCAACTTCAACCCCTATCTCATCAAGGGCCTCTATATCTTCTTTTGTAAATTCTCTTTCAAAACGAAATAACAAGTGCAGCCCTGCGTGCTCCCCACACACCTCCACACTAGGTCCGAAGGTTTTCTGAATACAATCCATCAGATGCAAGCGTTTCTTTGCATATAGCTTCTTCATCTTGTAAACATGTTTATCTAAGTATTTATGTTTAAGGAATTCTGCCATGGCCAGTTGAATGGTAGGATTCACCCATAGGTTAGCGTCATTTATTAATCGATTAATATCCTCACACAAATGATAGGGTAAAATCATATATCCCATACGTATGGAAGGTGAGAATATTTTACTAAAACTTCCACAATATATGACATGCTCTGGATCCAGATTACGTAGTGGTTGAACAGGTTCTCCACTATATCTGAATTCACAATCGTAGTCATCTTCTATGACATAGACATTCTGTTTGTTAGCATATTGTAATAAGGCAATGCGCCGTGCTACTGGAAGTACTCCACCAATTGGATATTGATGCGAGGGAACAACATAGATTAAATCAGCATCTGTATACTTCTCTAGATATTTTACATCAAATCCATGTTCATCTACTGGAACTGGCTGAATCTTATAGTCATAACTGGAAAATATACTTTTTATAAAATCAATACAAGGGTCTTCTATTAGAATCTTGTTCTTCTTCTTTCTTAAAGACCTTGCTAAGAGATCTAAGGAACCCGACGTCCCAGCTGTTATTACAATCTGACTATAGTCACAATCAATTCCTTTTGCTCTGTAAACGTAGTCACTGATTTCCTTACGCAATAAGTCAATTCCCAAACTATTCTCTCTTGGATAGGAATGGTTAGTCTGCAGGAGGCTGGCCCGCTTTAACTCCAAGGACCAACGAGCGTTAGGAAATAGCTGAGTATCTAAATCCCCTGCACTAAAGGAGATGGTGTCCTCTCTAATTGTGGGCTGATTGGTATGTAACGTAAACTTATGACTATTTGTCTTTAATAATCCTCCGATATCCACCACATAGGTTCCTGCCCCTACCACACTATCTAAATAACCTTCTGCAATTAATTGTTCGTATACTTGAATGACCGTATTACGAGATATCCCCAATTCTTTAGCCATACTTCTAGATGGTGGAAGCTTCTCATTCGCCTGAAGTCTTCCTTCTAATATAGCGGTCCTTATTTGATTTTGTAACTGCTTTGAGAAAGATAGCGAACTATTTCTATTAATCTTAAATCCATACAAAGCTCTACCCTCCCTGAAAATTGGTTCCCATTTTTTATTAGTTTAATTGGTGTTCTCATTACCATTGTTTGATATATAATTACTATATCATACAAACAATTAAAATAATAGCGATGAATGCTCTCATACAATGGGAGGATTTAATGGACTAAGTTCATGTAGAATAACCTGTTCCTTTATAAAACACAGGTCATGAGTAGCCACTATCACAGCATTTCCTTTGTTTTTATACTTAATCAGAAGTTCTCGCACTTTGGCAGCACTGTGCTTATCAAGGTTACCGGTGGGTTCATCCGCCACAATAATATCTGGTTTCATTATTATGGTACGAGCAAGCATTGCTCTTCTATACTCTCCTCCTGATATCCTGCTGGGGTAAGAATTCTTTATCCTTCTAATATCTAATTCTTCAAGCAACGTATCCACTTCTTCCTCGGACACTTGTTTTCTACGTAGATCTGCAGTACTTACTATATTCTCTTTAATGGTGAGACTACCAAGAAGTGATGAGGACTGCATCATGTAACCAATCTTATCTGATAAATAAAGATTCTTTTCTGGCACTTTCATTCTCCCGTATACATCTTTACCATCCCATAAAACTCTACCTTTGGTAGGCTTTAATAGACCCACTAGAATATTGAGCAGAGTACTTTTTCCACATCCCGACTCACCAAGAACACAGTGCAATTCACCTGATTTTACTGTAATCGGGGGAAATGCCAAAACAGGATCTGTCTCGTTGAGAGATTGTTTAAACTGCATATTTACATCTATTGACTGAATTACCATATACTCCTCCTCATCCACTCTCATTTACCAGTTCTATAGGACTTCTCTTGTTTAATACCCAGAAAGAGTATACGGATGCTAAGAAGCATAATACACCGGACATCAGTAATGTCCTAAGGCACAACAGAAGGAAAACTTCCTTTGAAACGGAACAGTATGGGACACCTAACCACCCTCTTATCAAAGTCTGAAAAGGAAATATAATCGATGAACAGAGTATAATGGCAGTAGTAGCACCAACTAACACGAAAAAGCCATATTCCCATAAAAATAAAATGGTAATCTTTCTTCTTCCCCACCCAAGAGATAACATACTTCCTATCTCATTCTTTCTAAGTAGGGTTCTCATGGCAAAGATATTGAATAGAGAAGCTATGGCCACCAGTAAAAGCACTATTTCTGATATGTTGCCAAAGATCTTAAATACGGCAAACTTATCAGAGAATTCCTTTAGCATGGAAGAGGTGGTATATACTGCAATATCTTCCTTCGGATATGCCTTCTCAATTGCCTTTTTTACAGCATCTGCGGTATACTGATCTTTCAGTCTAACCTGTACCATGGATACAACCTCTTTTTCAAAATCAAAGGGCAAAATGTTAGCGTATAATTTGTTAGCAGCAGTTGCTTTTACCGCTTCAAAGGTGATAAAAACACATTTATCATAGCCCATACCAGTCTCATCCAGCACAGCCTTTACTGTGTAGGTTCTTCCAAAATACTTTACCTCATCACTAACTTTTTTACCTACATTCACCCCTACGATAGCTTCCTCTTTTGTAAGTGTATCTATCCCATTTTCTTTGAGCCATGGTTTTACTGAGAAATCTGTATTTGGATCAATCCCTATTAACTGAACTAAGCCATCACAGCATGGACTGGCTCCAAGAGATGCTACATATAGTTGTGCGCTTGTATCTGCTACCCCTTCTATCCTCTTGATTTTTTCTTGCCAACTGGCATCAAAATTCACGGTACATACCTTGCCTTGAAATAAGGCATCTGCTACATCTGTTACAAAGGTAGAAGGAACTACTATGATATCCGCTCCCATTCGTTCTTTCGTAATATCCATTCCTCTTCTCATACTATGGCTGAATATCCCATTTGCAAATACACTTCCTGACACTATCACTAATAACAATAAGATCAGCGCTGATTGTAGTGAATGATGCGCCATATTCTTTACAGCAATTCTTCGTAAAGATAATCTATTCCTTCTCACGAGTGCCAAGTCCCTTCCATGTAATCAGCAAGCTAATGGCAATGGAAATAAGATAGAGAATGGAGACTGCATAGATTCCCGGGAAGGTTTTGCTTTGGCATGCCATATCTTTATTACCACAACCACCAATGATAAGTGATGGTATCAGTATCGCTTCTATGGCAATCACCAATGCCAGGATATGGTGTCCCATTCTTCCTGCTACTTCTTTTACTAATAGATGAATTACTCCTAAGGTAATTAAAATAATCCCTAGTAATGCTACCGTTTCCGCACTATAGCTACATTTTCCATGCATATTACATGGGTGCAATATGGTCTTTGGCAAGACAATGAATAAAAGACCGGCCAAAATACTGGTAATTGTAAATAAATATTTATTCTTCATTCTACTCCTCCTTGTTACTACTATCGTTATTTCACTAATGGCTAGATATTGTACTCTGTTTCTGGTATGCTTCCCCCGTAGTTTAAGATCTCTAGGATCCTATTTCTTATGATTTGAAAGGAGTCCTGAATTCTGGCTCTTGGTCTTGTAAGATCAACATCTATGACCGCTTCTACCTTTGCCGGACGATCAGACATTACGACTACTTTATCAGACATATAGATGGCTTCATCCACATCATGGGTAACCATCACCATGGTCATATTGTGTTTCTTCCAGATATTTAGGATTTCATCTTGAAGATTCATTCTGGTAAATGCATCCAGAGCACCCAGAGGTTCATCTAACAATAACACCTTAGGATGACCAACCAAAGCCCTTGCTAAGGACGCTCTCTGACACATGCCACCAGATAGTTGATGTGGATATGATTTTTCGAAGCCCTGAAGTCCAACTAACTGGATATAATTCTGAACCTCCTTCTTCTTTTCCCGATAGATGTGGCGTGCCTTTAATCCAAAAGCTATGTTATTTTCTACGGTCAGCCATGGGAATAGATTGGACCCTTGGAAGGCAAAGCCTCTGTCATTCCCCGGCTTTGTAATTATCTCTCCATCTAATAATATCTCTCCTTCATTGGGCTTTTCTAAGCCTCCTATTAATCGAAGGAGGGTTGATTTGCCACAGCCCGATGGCCCAATGAGGCTTACAAAGGATCCAGGTTCTATGGTAAGAGAGAACTCATCTAGTGCAACGATATCCTCAATTAGAGGGTTTGGATTGGTAAAGCTCTTTTTTATATCTTGAATTTGAATTCTACCTACCATCTAATCACTCCTTTCTGCCATACAAGAATCTTATCTCTCACGCGAAATAACAGAGTAAGGATAGCGGAGCATAAGATAGCAATTATAATCAATCCTGCATAAACACCATCATACATCATAACCTGCTTCTGCCAGTTAATATACCAGCCGATACCACTTGAGTTGCCATTCATTTCTACTGCCATAAGAGTGGCAAAGGATGAGACGGTACCATAGAATACCCCAAGAAAGATACTTGGCATAGCACTTGGGATTGCCACTCTAAATATTTTGTATGCAGTGGTAGCTCCTAAGGTACTGGAAACCTCAAAAAACACATTATTTGTACTTTGTATCCCACTACTTGTCATTAAGGTCACGGGAAACCAAACTGCAAATGCAATTAGGAAGACATTGGCATTATGAGTGGTTGGAAATACACTTAAAGCAAGGGGAATCCATGCAGTTGTGGGAATAGGGCCTACCACCTTTGTGATGGGATTCAGCCAATAGCCTACTTTTCTCCAATACCCCAAAGCAACTCCAGTAATAAATCCTATACTAGCTCCCCATAAGAAACCAATAAATAAGAGTTTTAGGGACGACCAGATATTATTCACTAGAAAGGCTCTTTGTTCAATTAGAAGTCCCAAAATCCTATCTAGCGAAGGAAAATATAAGGTTGGTAATATTGTCGTTTTGGCTGTAAGTAATTGGATTAATGATAGGAAAATCAATATTCCAGTATATAGGGGCGCCTTGTATAGCAGTTTCTCTCGTAATTTTATAAAAAATATAGATAAGCATAGAAATATAATATAAAGTCCGGCTAAGGTAAACACAAAATATACGAAATACGGATGTAGTGTTGGTTTTTGCTGTCCATTATTGTCAAACCCATAGTAAGCAATTACCGAAATGATCACTGCAACCACTGGAAGTAATAATCTAAGCATACATACGATTTTTTTCATCTTTACTTCACCTCAGAAAAGCTTCCATCTTTATTAAAAGTATAAGACTCTGGTACCCCATCAAGCGTGATAAAGTGATCGTTAGTGAACTCGTCAAGATTCCTTCCTTCTTTCAAATCACCAATACGAATCAACTCATCGGATGCATCTCTGAACGTCTTCTTTGCCAGACTTACCGATGGTGTATAATTATAGGATTTAAGGAGTTTAGTATTTACCTGTAAATCTCCTGAGCACTGCTTATTATCAATCTGAAGCTTGGCTGCTGCCCCAGGATCAGCCTGAACAAAAGCTGCTGCCTTTAGCAATGCCCTTGTATACGCTGCTGCGGCTTTTGGATAACGTTTAGCAACCTTGTTTGATACATAGATCTGGCAACAGTATTCTTTTGCAAACTTCTCATCTTCAGTTAAATCAAGTATTTTCTTAAAGCTATATTCCTGTTCTGCTGCTGTCGCAACCGGATCATGTAAGGCAATTGCATCCACCGCTTTATTTTCCAGAGCCAGTGGCAGGTCCGTCATATTGTAGGGTATCAGTTCAATCTCCATATTTGTGGTACTCACTCCGATACCAAGATCAAAAAGTTTACGTTTTAAGGCAACTACTGCAGAATCCCCAAGGCCAGGAACACCGATTTTCTTACCCTTTAAGCCCTCTAAAGATTGAATGTTAGAATCCTTACTCACATAATATTTTGTACACCCTGTATGGAGGCCCCCTGTAAATGCAATGTCTAATCCGCTGTCAATCTGTGGAATCAAACTTCCGGATAGTCCCACACAGGCATCAATCTTTTCTGATGCTATCAAATCCGATGCTTGCTGTAAATCAATCTCCACAAGTTGGTATTTGATACCTGCTGCCTTAAACTCCTCTTCAAAATATTTATTATCGATGGCCACATGTAAGGGAGCTAAGCACAGACTTCCATTAGCTGTTCCAACCTTAAATACGTGTTCTTCTGTTTCCTTGGCTTTCTCCTTTTTACTACAAGCTGCAAGTGAAAGTATTCCCATAACAAGTATTACAAGAAATGACACTAATCTTTTTCTATTTTTCTTCATATTACACTTTCCTTTCTTCATGCTTCTAATTCTAATAAAAACCGGAGGTCTGTATTCCTCTACAAACCTCCGGTTATCCGGTCAATTTATTCTCCCTTCCTTCTAAGGGGGAGATGATTGTCTATGTGGCTAAAATAAAATACCAATTTTTCTAATGCTTCCTCCACAGTACAACTTACATCAAATGCCCCTATTGCTTTTCTCTCCAGTTGTTTTAGAACCTGGAAACCTATCTTTTTACAGACAACACATCGACAGTCTTCAATAAGAGCTACTTTGGCAGAGATAGCGCCATCTCCCCCACAGCCTCCGCCAGTACCACAGGTAGCTCTATTACAATCCTTTTTTGGTGCCAACTCCCTATTTTGCTCTGGCACTTCTACTCTTCTGTCTTCAAGTCTCACTGTGCGTCCATCTACTATCTCAAAGATAAGAAATCGATTCGTCGTTCCAAATGTTTCGTTCACATAGATTTCGTCAGAAGATGCAATCGCCACTCTATAGGACATAAGCACACCCCCTGATTAATTCCATCTCTGTACAGCTACTGAGAAGATATCCTCAATCAAACGGATACCACCAGTATATCCAACGTAGAAATCATCTAATACCACCTTATCCTGAACCGGCCAAGAGATATTTAAGTAATGTCCAAACATCTCCTCTGTTATTTCCTTTTCATAATAGCTTCCAAGAATAAGAGGGTAACCATGGTAGTCATGCTCTTTGATTTCCTTATGAATGATATATCCATCTGTCGCAAAGCTTACTTCTGCTTTCATTCCGTAGTTTAGGATCTCAAGTTCTTTTCTAATGTGTTGCTGATATACCTTTGGAGTATCATCTACTATGTATTGCTTCGCAGGTACCAATCCCAAATCATTGACCAAAAACTTCGTAATTCCTACGACATACTGTGCATCTGCCACCACCGAGAATTGCTTTGCCATTACACGGGTTTCAAGAAACATATCAGCATATCTTTCAATCAGGTAATAGTAATAGTTTTCATTTTGGTTGATTACCGCTTCTACTTTCTTTTCCTCAATACCAGCAAATTTCCCTACTTCTCTTAAAAATCTACTAGTTTCAAAGGCCCCTATAGGAAGCGTCGGATAATGCAGATACGGAATCCCTAGCTTCTTCTCCATGTGTTTCATATTTTCAACGGATACCCATGGTGATACAAGCAGGTTGAATTCAGCCCTTGGTATCTTATTGATATTCTCGATTCCTCTTTGATAGCCAAAGATTGTATTGGGGGTTAAACCAATGTCTCGAACCAGTTTCTCCAGTTCTCTGATATTACCAAGCCAGAACAAATCCTGATATGGTACATCGGCCCATATATTCACAAGACCTTTTTCTCTTTCCTCGGACCTTTCTAGATACTGCTCAATGATTGCATCTATCACCTGTTCATGGCCTCTATAGTTATTGCCTTTAAATCCAGCCGTTGATGCATAGATCACAGGTTTTTTTGCATCGGCAAATCGACTTACTACCTCCCCTGTATCATCTCCTACAATCTCTGGGATACAGCCTGTTAGAACGACATATAGATCTGCATCTATTACTTTTTGCGCATTCTCTATGGTGGTTTCTAACTTCTTTACTCCACCAAATACCACGTCCCTTTCGTTGATACTTGTGCATGGGAAAATATTAGGGGAAAAATATCCTGAACTACCAATGGAATCTGAAAGCTTTTGTGCACAACCGGGACCCGCATGTAAGATGGGAATCGCTCTGGTAATTGCTTGAACCGTTTGCATTGCTCCCATTGCACATTTATATCTTTGCTTATCTAATAATTTTGCCATTATCGTTTACCCTCTTCTAAGAATTTATCTACCTTTTGCTGATACCACCAATCTGTATAAGGAAGCTTTACTCTCCTTGCCAGATTCTTTTCAAAGCTTCGGTTATGAATACTGTCTAAAACGGATTGAGCAAATTCTAAGGTATGTTTATAGCCAAAAATCATATATTCATCCGCTACATAAACAGCAGGTGTACCATTTTTAATGGCCCATACCGTGGAGCCAGGATGACGGGACAGGTATAAATCAGGCTGATACCTATTAAGAATATTCATGACTTCGTAATTCTGCTGATCAGCAACACTTGCTTCAAAATCAATCTCATGTTCCAATAGATATTCCATAGAATTGGGCACCTTACCATTCTCATATTTTTTGTCATAATGCCAGGCAAGAGCCCATACTACCTCTATTCCAAGCTCATTTAACACCCTGGATACCTCAAATGTATATCCAGGTCCCATTCCAAGTACTGCCCGTAAACCTTTTAATTCCTTCTTGATTTCCTCAATCTGTGGTAGATAGAGCTGACGCTGTTCTTCTATGTAAGTCTCTATGGCATCTACCCGATTCGTCACCCGACCAATCTCTCTAAGCCACGTCTCAAAACCTGCAATCCCCAGAGGATTAATGGTTCTGATGTATGGGACACCATACTTTTCTTCCAACCCATTCCCCAGGTAATTCCCAAGTGTTCCACAAATACAAGTAGTTGCTAAGGACTCTGAGATATGACTAAGTTCCTCGATTGTAGAGTTACAGTACAAAAAGATAGGCTCTAAATCAAATCTTTGAAACATCTCAATGATCTCAGGACGGGCACTTTCATAAAAATTCTTAAAGTTTATGGTATTTCTTTTTTGGGTTGGTGGTTGCACAATAGAACTTAAAACTGCATGATCTGATATATCAAAGCCGGTTGCCCAGATTCTGGACTTAAATCCCTCACAATGAACCGCTACAATAGGAACCTTCACTTCCTCTTTAACATCATCCACAACACTATCAATATCTTCACCTATAATCCCTGTAGCGCAGGAACTAGTTACAAAAATGGCTTTTGGAGAATATCTTTTATTCACCTCAAGAATAATCTCCCTAAGCCTTTCCGCTGAACCAAAGATAGTATCTCTCTCGTTCATATCCGTTCCAACATATACTGTGCCTGTCGTCACGCCACGTTTTTTTGCCATCACCTTATCCAGATAATAGGCTCCTGCGCTTGCTACGGAACAACCTGCCGGCCCATGATGAATCACCGCCACATCCCGTATTGCAGAAAGCTGCCCAAGAGCACAGCTTGATAAACAGGTACTGGACTGGGAAAAACACCTGGAACATCCCTTTAATGTGCCACAGTTACTCTGACTTGCCAGATCACCTAGGCTTCCTATATAGCCTGTAATGGAACCAATTCGGTTTTCTCTCGTTGCTACGTTAGAACTTTCAAAGTTAAATGCCAAACGTCATACCTCCTGACTCTCATTAAATAAATTGGTAGATAGATACCTAAGCCCTGTATCCGGCAATATGGCAACAATCGTCTTTCCCCTATTCTCAGCTCTTTTTGCAAGCTGTGTTGCTGCATAGATTGCTGCACCTGATGATGTGCCAATTAGAATGCCATCTGTCTTAGCTACCTCTCTGGCTGCTTTAAATGCCTGAGTGGTCTCAACTTCCAATTTTTCATCATATATATTTAAATCCATGGTAGACGGAACTCTTGAGGCAGGTATTCCTTCAAATGGGTGAACACCTGTTATTTCCTCTGGTTCTGGGTTCTCATCACTAGGAAGAGAATTGGGACCTGGCTGAATTGCAACAATTTGAATCTCTTTTTTCTTGGATTTTAGATATTTTCCAGCTCCAGATACGGTTCCACCCGTTCCTACATTGGCCACAAGGATATCTATCTTTCCCTCTGTATCTTCCCATATCTCTGGTCCCGTAGTTACTTCATGAATAGCAGGATTAGCGGGATTGGCTGTTTGATCCACAAAGAAAATATCCTTTTCCTTTGATAATACTTCATCTCTAAGGACTTTGATTGCGGCAACGAAGTCACCATTGGTTTCCACTAATATCTTGGCTACCTGTGGAACCTCTGATAATTTAATGGTTTCTCCTCCAAATGCCTTGATTACCTGAAACCGTTCTCTACTTACTGTATCCTGTATGTAAACACGAAATTTGTATCCTTTGGTTGCTGCAATGGCCGCAAGGCCAATCCCTGTATTGCCACTTGTTGTCTCTACAATGGTATACCCTGGTTTTAATTGCCCCTTACTCTCTGCATCTTCCACCATTGCCAGCGCTATTCGATCCTTTACACTTTGATTAGGATTATAATACTCAAGTTTTACCAGTATCTTAGCTTCCAGATGATGTTTTTCTTCATAGTTCTTAATTTCTAACAGCGGTGTCTTCCCCACTAACTCCGTAATTGATGAATATACTTTACCCATATTTCGCACCCTCTCCTTAAATTTTATAATCATCTGCAAAATCCATTAACCCAAACTCCAATAGGATTTCTTCTAATCTTTCCTGTGTCATAGGTGTTGGAATCACAAAGCTGGTATTATGAATTAAGGCATCCGCCAGATTTCTGTACTCCTGTGCTTGTGCTGAATCTGGTTTATACTCAATCACTGTCTTTTTATTAATCTCTGCCCTCTGCACGATGTTGTCTCTTGGTACAAAATACAATAATTGTGTGCCTAATTCTTTTGCAAAAGCACGGAGCAAATCCAATTCTCTATCTACATTGCGACTATTGCATATAATTCCACCTAGTCTTACGCCCCCTGTCCTTGCATATCTCTTAATTCCTTTGGCAATATTATTGGCTGCATATAACGCCATCATCTCACCACTGGCAACAATATAGATTTCTTTTGCTTTCCCCTCTCTAATCGGCATTGCAAAGCCACCACAGACCACGTCGCCTAATACATCATAAAATACATAATCCAAATCCTCCGTATAGGCTCCAAGATTTTCAAGCATATTAATCGAGGTGATAATGCCTCTACCGGCACATCCCACACCCGGTTCCGGGCCACCAGACTCTACGCATCTTGTTCCACCAAACCCTTTTCTAAGGATTCGATCCAGCTCGATATCTTCTCCCTCATCTCTTATGGTATCCAGAACTGTTTTCTGGGCCAGGCCACCAAGCAATAGTCTGGTAGAGTCTGCCTTTGGATCACAGCCTACTACCATGACTTTCTTATTATGTTCCACTAAACCTGCTGTCAGGTTCTGGGTTGTGGTGGATTTTCCTATACCACCTTTTCCATATATGGCTATCTGTCTCAATTCACTCATTTTCATTACTTCCTTTATTCTATTTTTTATATTTCATCTGAAGTCTTCTGACCATTTCCTTGTCGCAATAACTGCTGTAGCTCTTCATATAGGATTAATTGCTGTATGGACTCTTCTATCAATCCTGGAAGTTCCATAGGTGTCACACCCAATCGTTTCATCTGGGAAGCGGCACTCTGTCCCACTCTACTGACCAGCACATATCTACAATCTGTTAAAGTTTTAATGGAATCTTCCAATCTTCCATCCTCATGGTTCCCTTTTTCGCAGATCGGATTCACTCTTCTTCTTTCTAAGCAGTAGCTCTGATTACGTTCATCTATGCCAATAATCAAAAATTCCTCCGCCCTTCCAAAATGACGATTTATCACCTTACCATCTGAAGATGCTACTGCTATTTTATATTTATACTTCGTATTATCCATGAGAAAATGTCTCCTTTACAGATACTCTCCTTTGATAGATCTGTTCGCCGTATTCAGATTTCCCCGGCACTCCTACTGCATCGGCTCTACAATGTTGACAATGTCTGAACACATCTATATACTTGGATGCTTTCATTCTTGCCTCCTCAATCTGTGCGCATACAGGTGCTTTCCTATGTGCTAGTTCAGCCTGTGGAATCAGTGGAATAATATTATAAATACTTGCCCCTGCTTCTCTTACGGTTTTTGCAATTGTCTCTATATGGTCTCCGTTAATTTCCGGTACCAATACCGTATTTACTTTTACTGTTATTCCTGCAGCAGCTATCTTTCTAATTCCCTTCAGTTGGTTTTCAATCAATATCTTGGCACCTTCCACTCCATCTAAACGTTTTCCATGATAAATGATATACTTATTAAGCTTTTCTTCTATCTCAGGGTCTACTGCATTCACTGTCACGGTAAGAGAGTCAATTCCTACCGCAATGATTGCTTCCGCCTTCTCATATAAGAGTAGTCCATTGGTGCTCATACATTTGATGAGAGTTGGAAACCGTTCTTTTACCAGACGAAAAGTATCTAGTGCATAGTCAGTGGCAAGAGTATCTCCTGGCCCAGCAATCCCTGCTACCGTAATCTGGGGACAAATCCTTAATGCGTTTTCCAACACCTCCACACTTTCCTCTGGGGTAATTATTTTTGAGGTGACCCCAGGTCTTTCTTCACTATCATTTATCACCCGTTCACAGAAACGGCAGGCGATATTGCAACCTGGGCTGACTGGCAGATGGATTCTTCCCACATTATTCTTGTGCCCACCAAAGCACGGATGAGAATCTTGCAGATTTTTGTATGTATTATTACTCATAGACTCCCTCTCTCTTCCTATAATTTGACTGTGACATTACCTGTTCCTGTATTCAATACGACATAACATAAAAAACCAGAGGTTTGTTAACTAATAACATTACCTCTGGTTTTCCAGTCAGTCTATATTACATAATTCAGTTTTTTATTCTGTATTTTTCAGTCTTATCTATTTGAATAATCTTACCATCCTGTATAATGATAGTGACACTCCCGTATTTGATATCACGGATTAAATCTTCCACTTTTTCAAAATATGAGCAACTCAAAGTACTATTCGGATCCAACTGTTTCACTATGCATTCACCTCCAAACAGATTTTTCCCTTAATTCTTACTGAATAATGCTGTTGATAAATATCTGTCTCCAGAATCTGGAAGTAATGCAACAATCGTCTTTCCTTTATTCTCAGGCCTTTTTGCCAGAATCGTTGCTGCTTTTAATGCTGCTCCTGAAGAAATTCCTACAAGAATGCCTTCACTGGAAGCAAACTCCCTACCTTCCGAAAATGCATCTTCATTTTCAATTGGTATAATCTCATCATAGATACTGGTATCCAGTACTTCCGGAACAAATCCAGCACCAATTCCTTGAATCATATGTGCTCCTGGTGTACCTTTAGAAAGAACCGGACTTGTGGCTGGTTCCACGGCTATTATCTTAACATTAGGATTCTTCTTCTTTAAGTATTGGCCTACTCCAGTGATGGTTCCACCCGTGCCAACACCTGCCACGAAAATATCAACATTACCATCGGTCTGATCCCATATCTCTGGACCTGTAGTTGCCTCATGAGCAGCTGGATTGGATGGATTCACAAACTGACCTAATATCACTGCTCCTTCTATCTCTTTCACCAACTCCTCAGCCTTAGCTATGGCTCCTCTCATTCCCTTTGCTCCTTCTGTTAGAACAAGTTCTGCCCCATAGGCTTTCAGTAGATTTCTTCTTTCCACACTCATGGTATCAGACAAAGTAATTATTGCCTTGTAACCTTTTGCCGCTGCAACAGCTGCCAGGCCTATTCCCGTATTTCCACTTGTTGGTTCAATAATGGTGGCTCCCTCTTTAAGAATTCCTTTCTTTTCTGCATCCTCAATCATAGCTAGGGCAATTCTGTCCTTCACAGAACCTGCTGGATTCAAATACTCTAGTTTAGCAAGGATGGTTGCCTCAGTTACTCCAGCCTTCTTTGCATAACCATTTAACTTTAGTAATGGTGTTCCCCCTATTAATTCTAATGCACTTTCTTTAATCTTACCCATAATCATTTCCTCCTGTTATCATTATTTAATAAAAAAGCAGATGCCATATCTCATGGTACCTGCTTGTAAATACATCCTTACTTAGGCACGCAATGAATATGAAAAATAAAC
>JAEYPA010000106.1 GCA_023411225.1 Bacillota bacterium | reverse complement strand
GTAAATACATGCTCCATATGATCACGGTGAAATTCAACTGCCTCCACAATGGTATCTCGGTCACAACCAGCACTAAGCATCAACGCCGCATAATAAACCAACAATCCAAAGCCAATGGATGCACATCTTCCGTCTATAATTGTAAGATCAAAATTAGGGTAGTCCTCTAAGAGTGCCTCTTTAGCCAGATTTGCCGCCTGAAAAGTGCCTGCAATTCCAGTCGAAAAACAGATATATACCAACTGGTCTCCCCTTTTCGCATATGGTTCAAAATGCTCCTGAAACATATATTGACTGATATGATAAGTCTTTATATTACTATCTGTCGCCAACAGCTTATAAAAATCTGACGGCATGATGGTTTCTCCATCCAAATAATCCTTTTCATCTATTACCACTGGTGTTGGAATTACCTCAAAATTATATTCTTTTGCGAACTGCTGCGGAATATCCGATGCTGAATCTGTTATGATTTTTAATGCCATATTGCTCCTCCTTACACTTATTATTCATAAGTCATTTTAGTCGGTCTTATCTGTCTTGTATATCAATCTTCTAATCTTATCCCTGTAATTCTGTCAATTCCTCCTGCCATAGCTGTACACAAGCATCACTTGGCATTCTAAGATCCCCTCTAGGTGAAAGTGCTACACTTCCCACTTTAGGACCATCTGGTAGACAGGATCTCTTATACTGCTGTGAAAAGAAACGATGGTAAAACATAGTTAACCATTTTAATATAACTTCTTCCTCGTAGTCACCCGTAAAAGCATAGCAGGCTATATGATAGATTTTCTTTGGTGAATATCCCAAACGCATTACATAGTACAGGAAGAAATCGTGTAACTCATATGGGCCTACAATATCCTCTGTCTTTTGTGAAATCTCACCATCCTCCGGAGGCAATAATTCTGGACTAACCGGGGTATCTAGGATGTCCTGAAGAACAGCCTGTACTTCCTTACTCTCCTGTGTGGAGGAATAATAAGCAACCAGATAACGTACCAGTGTCTTTGGTACTGAACAGTTTACTCCATACATAGACATGTGATCCCCATTATAGGTAGCCCATCCTAAAGCCAACTCACTCATATCTCCAGTGCCAATGACCATTCCATTAGTCTGGTTAGCAATATTCATAAGAATCTGAGTTCTTTCTCTGGCTTGGGCATTCTCATAGGTAACATCATGAACATTTATATCGTGACCTATATCCCGTAAATGAAGCATTACCGCCTCATTAATACGAATTTCCCTTAAGTTAACTCCCAAAAGTCTAGTCAGCATAACTGCATTCTGATAGGTCCGATCTGTAGTGCCAAAACATGGCATGGTCACAGCTACAATGTCCTTATGAGGCTTTCCTAGCATATCAAAAGCTCTTACAGTAACTAACAATGCCAGGGTAGAGTCTAGCCCTCCAGAGATACCAATTACTGCAGATTTGCAGTTAGTATGTTCCAATCTTTTTTTCAGACCACAAGCTTGAATATTTAATATCGTATTACACCTAAGTTCACGTTTTTGTGCATTGCTAGGCACAAAAGGTGCCTTATCTATAAATCGTGTTAATTCTGTAATCTCAAGTTCTTCCTGATCCTGATTCTTCAGGCTAAAAGAAATCACCTGGTAGTCGTCTCGATTTTCGGTTTTAAAGGACATATTTCTCCTTCTCTCCGCCTCCAGACGTCCCAGATCTATCTCTGTAACAATGTAACTATTTTCCTGCTGAAACATTTTAGATTCCTGTAGCACGGTACCATTTTCTGCTATAAGACTATGTCCCGCATAAACCACATCAGTGGTAGACTCTCCAGCCCCTGCATCTGCATAGAGATAAGCTGAAAGTAACCTTGCAGACTGATTAGAAACCAACTCTCTACGATAGTCGGCCTTACTAGTTGTCTCATCACTGGCGGAACAGTTAGCTATCACAGTAGCTCCGGCTAATGCATGGCGAGAAGATGGAGGAATCGCTGTCCACACATCCTCACAAATTTCTACCGCAAGTGTAAAAAGTGGCATCTCTCTACATGTAAACAATAGATTCGTTCCAAATGGAATCGTCTCTCCGGCTACATAGACTTGTTCAACCATAGTATCCCCATGATAGAAATACCGTCCTTCATAAAACTCTGAATAATTTGGAATAGTAGATTTAGGAACCAATCCTAAGATTCCTCCATCATGTAAAATTGCAGCCACATTGTAAAGCTTATGGTGCTTCATCATAGGAAGCCCAACCACAACTGTAATCTCCATATCCTTTGTCATTTTTGCCAACACATCAAGTTCCTGTAAGGCAGCTTTTAAAAGTGTATCCTGCAAAAATAAATCGCCGCAGGTATAACCAGTTATAGATAACTCAGGAAATACCAACAGTTTTATCTTATCTTTCTCACACTGCTTTATCATGTCGCTAATCTGTTTGCTATTATACCGGCAATCTGCCACTTTAATGACAGGTGTTGCACATGCAACTTTTAAAAATCCATACTTCATCTGTAAACCCTCCAAACGGATTGGAATGCGTAATATAACCTTTATTATAAAGATAGTCTGAATAAATAACAAGTTCTTTATTCATAACCATGGGCCAGTCACTTATTTAATACCTCTACCAAATAAGTGACTGGCCCATGTGTTAATCCAATATATTTAATACTGATATACCTCAGTCTTATAGTCCTTGACTTTTTTCTTCATACTAACTTTCTTCTTCGCCCTATACATACAAAGATCATAAGTACAGTCAATTATGTACCATTTCTTCGTCTGGGAATTGTATACTTTATTCCAAGCATGATACCCTGTAACCTTTTTGCTATATCCTGTAACCAGTTTAGTCTCTATTCCAAGACTTCGTAACATGGAGGCAAATACTGACGAAATATCATAGCAGATGCCTTTCTTTGATTTATAGGTTGTGTTCACATTTGGTATGTACTGACTCGTAAAAGAACTGAGTTTTCTCTGCTTTGCATAATCATATTTAAAATTCTTATAAACATATTTCCAGACTGCATTTATCTTAGCTTCCTTGGTCTTACTCTTCTTTGTAAGGGTTTTCGCCATCCTAATGACCGCATTATTAGCTTTAAAGCTAATTATAATATGAGTAGGTCTAAATGCTTTATAGGTTGGTGTCAACTTTAATGCAACAGACTTTTGATTTAGCACAGCATACTGAGACCCTTTAATCTTCTTGCAAAGAAGAATCTTATAGTTTCCATTACCTTCTGTCAAAGGAATTCTTACAGTATTGTTCCCTTTTTTCAGTTCATACTGATACTGGGTATTCCCCTTAATAACTAGTACCTTCGTTTTTTTTGCATCTGGATTCTTGTATTTATATGTAATAGTACCATCCCGGTTATTGACAATAGTAACATTAGTGGCTATAGCCGCATCCACAGTTACTATTGGTATCAATAGTTCTATTATCATAAAAATACCTAACATCATCGATATAACTTGCTTTGTAATTTTCATTTTTTCATCCTTTCGGTAACTGGCTGCCATATTACAGGCCCTGTAGCTTTGCGTCCTTAATTTGCATTAAGTTTGCCTTTTTCGTTGATAAGTTATTTTTTTAACCTACATCGTACAATAAGCCTAGAGTCGCCATTATCTTCACAAGAAATTAATGTTAATGTTGTCTCATCGTCAATATCTTCAGTTACTTTCATGTCATCCGGATTAACCTCGAATTGTTCATACACTTCATATGTATAAGTTTCCTTGCGCATGTTAATAACCTTTACCTCTGCTCCATTATTAAGCTCATCTATATCTTTAAAGAAGGTTCCATAGATGCCGCCACGATGTCCTGCTAATACACAGTTTCCCTTCTGTCCTAAATGTGCAGTTCCAGACATGTGTCCTATGGCGCAACGAAGGTTACTTTGCTCGGTACCTACTACAATAACAAAATTCAATTCTATATCCGGTATCTCAATAATTCCATAAACTTTTTGCTTTTGTAAAAGCAATTCTCTTTTCTCATCAACAGACATTGTGGCTGGAGTTTCTGACTTAGTATCAGTTTCACTTTCCATTTCTAAAGCTAAATTACTATATTCAACAGAAGCAATTGAATTATTCCTATTCGTGTTTCCATCTACATTTACAAGCTCTGGGTCATTACAAGCGGAATCCATCTTAGCGTACGCTTCCTGTAGTAATTCACTACTGTCCATCTGTGCTTGTCTCTCTGTAATCTTCGGATAAAGTATTATACCTATTCCAATTAATATTAATAAAATACCAATACCATTAAAAATTTTCTTCTTCACCTTGCCATCTCCAAAAATAAATTGTTATATTCATTATATCGGATACCAGTCCCTAAAAGCAACAGTAAATGGCTTTTAAATACTAAAGGGCAACCCACTTAGTAGTTGCCCTTTATCAAATCATATATAACCCAAAATGCCGGTTCTTGAATTTTGAGTCCTAGCCCAAGCTAGGTGGGTCTCCGCAAATATCGTCTCTGTCTTCCACTGCAAATCGGTGGCTTGACATACCCGTATTAATGTAGGAATCCCAGTTCAAAAATGTAGGTTCAAAATATCAAGAGTTATCGAACATCTCAGGAAATTGTACTTATATTATAGAATATAATTTGATATTTAGCAAGAGCTTACAAACAATTTCCATCCTCATTTAAAAATATTTGATTAAATGTAAATGTAAAAATCGTACCTTCCCCCTTATTACTTTCCACAGAAATAACTCCATCATGTTTTTCAACAATCTGTTTGACTATAACTAAACCCAATCCGGATCCATTAAGATTATTAGGCTGTTTCCTAGTATAGAATTTCTCAAAAATATGAGGCAGTTCCTCTGGAGTAATTCCTTCTCCCTCATCTCTAATCTTTACTATTAGTTTGTCCTTAGATTCTATATTTATGTATATAGTACAACCATAATGTGAAAATTTAATGGCATTATCTAAAATTGCAATAAAAACTTGTCTAATACGGTCATAATCACCGAGAATGAAGCAACATTCCGTATCTGTATCATACTGAAGATTAATGCCCTTTTGGTTACAAACTAATCGCATATTACGTAGGATATCATCAAATACCTGCACTAAATTAACTGGTTCTTTCTCTATAATAAAATCTGGGTTTTCCATTTTTGATAATAACAACAAGTCCTGTACCAACCTCTGCATCCCAGTACATTCAGCCAGCATTCTTTCATAATATTGACTGTGTTTTTCTGCCGGTACCACATTGTCTATTAAACTCTCTAAGTAAGCCCTCATTACTGTAATTGGTGTACGAAGCTCATGGGAGACATTAGAGAAGAAATCCATACGTATCTTCTCCATATTTGTTCTCTCCTGTTCATTCTCTTCGAGTTTAAGTGATAAAATATCCACTGTTGAAGCTAACTCACCAATTTCATTTTTTTCCTTTATTCCTGTTTTTGCGTTATAATTACCTTCCGCCAACTGTTTTGTAGTAGAACGTATCTTTGAAATTGGATTTGTTAATTTTCTGGTAAGCCAAAAAGCTACAAGAATCGAAATACCCATGGAAATTAGAACACTAATAACAAGTTTCATATATGTATTATTCAATGAATTCTGTTCTGTCTCAACAGGAGCTAATAGAAGTACCGCTCCAACCACCTCTTCATCATCACTGTAAATTGGCGCACCCACAGCCATAGTCGTCATCTCATACATGCTATTGTATGCTGTATAACTATCTATTTTGCCCTGAAAGGCTTCATAAAGAACTTTTCTATTTCCTTTACCAATCTCATCGTCGGTAAGTTTGATGTTCTCCAGTTCTGGATTCATGGGTGTATATGCGGTGGGATTAGAAAGAACCCAAACATCTGCACTAATGGTATCTTGTAGAATTGCCATATAGGTACTGTAATCCTCAATATCATTAGATAGTACATAACGCTCCATACGATCAGCAATTACCTGAACTTGACTGCTCAGCATATTATAGTAAGATGCCATGGTGCTTTTACTTAAAAGTTGATTGAAAATAGTTCCCATAAGGACAACAAATACCATAATAACAAGCAAAAAGCACAGATAAACCTTTACATATAGTTTTTGAAATATCTTTCTCATGGTCCCTACTCCTAGTCTTCTTTTCTTAATTAATTAGTTCGAATTTATAACCCATACCCCATATAGTCTTTATTGCCCATAACGGATGATCAATTTCATCTAGTTTTGCTCTAAGTCTCTTTATATGAGAATCCACCGTCCTGCTATCCCCATAGTAATCATATCCCCATAGACTATCCAAGAGATTGTCCCGTGTGAAGACTTTATTAGGATTAGTGGCTAACATCCACATAGTCTCAATTTCCTTTTTAGTAAGTTTAATTTGCTTAGATCCAATAAACAAAGAATATTCCTCTAAATTAATTCTTAAATCTGCAATATTAATCTCTTTTTCATTATTTGCTACATCCCCAGAAGGCTTCATTCTTCTTAAAACTGCCCTAACTCTAGCCATAACCTCACTTGGGGAGAATGGTTTTACAATATAATCATCTGCTCCTATATCCAGCCCCATGATTTTTTCGTAATCTTCTCCCTTGGCACTAATCAGTATAATTGGTACTTCAGATTTTTTCCGTATCTTTCGACACACGTCAAAACCATCAAGTTCAGGCATCATGACATCAAGCAAAATAACACATGGATTATACTGTAAAAAAAGGCTGTATGCCTCTTGACCATTCATTGCCACTAATGGTTTAAAGCCTTCCCGCTGTGCGTAATTTGACAATATATCAGTAATATCTTTGTTATCATCTGCAACTAATATGTATTCCATGACAAACCTCCCTATCTTAGCTCTTTGTTCACCATATTATTGCTTATATTATATCAGAGTGATTTTCTCACATCAACACTTAGTACATAAGCATCGTATGGTATATCTATCCTAAACCACAATTATGATGTAATACTTTGTCATACTTATGATAAGTCTTTGACTTTTTTATGACATAAATTTTCAGTAATATTTTAATGAACAAAGAAGGGAGGTTTGGGAAATTTTGAATAGTATAGTTAGAGTAAAGTGGCGTTCTAAACTAGTGGTTTTGTTTCTAACTCTTAGCATACTTCTGCAGCCGGTCATACCAGCCCAAGCTAAACCCCAATCAACAAAATCTACTAATACTACGTATAATCAAACTCAATTGGTTACTACTAATTCTCTGCATTCCATATCAACCTACAAACTGAACTATAAGAAATATAAACTAGTAAAGGGGAAATCCTTTGCACTTAAAGTAAAAAAACTACCTTCAAACTATAAAGTAACCTATAAGAGCATGAATAAAAATATTGCAAGTGTAACCACTAAAGGTATTGTATACGGAAAAAGAAATGGTACAACAACTATTACAGCTACTGTTAGATATAAAAATTTAGTTTTAAGAAATTTGCATTGTAAGGTTACTGTTGGAGTTCCTGCAGTAAGTGTTGTAATACCAGAATCAAGCATTACACTTGCTAAAGGTGAAAAAAAAGATCTAAATGCTATTGTAAAACCTAAGTATTCAACAGAACATCCAAGATTTGTATCATCAAATCCGAAGGTCGTTACCGTAACATCTGCAGGTATCATTCAAGCTGTTAAAAAAGGATCTGCAATCATTACTGTAACGATAGCCAATAAAAAGTTTGATAAGTGTATAATTACTGTAACAAATAACAGTATACGTGAAAATAAAAAATAAAAGCTTCCTTTTGGGAAGCTTTTATTTTTTATACTATTTAAAAACCTTCTAATCTTCGGTGTAACCTATACTGTTCCCTTTTTACAGCGCCTTCCCATTCAGCTTCTTCCATCTCATTCACTAGCTTTAACCGTGGAACTCGAATAGGCATCTCATTTTCATCCAATGCCACTAAAACTAAATAGGCACGGTTAATAGGCTTTCTAATTCCATTAGTATCTTCTACATAAGTATCTACGCGAACTTCCATGGAACTATTACCAACATAAGTAATTTTCCCAATCAGTACCAGAATATCATTTAGGTAAGCTCCTGACTTAAACTGCAGATTGTCAATAGCTGCTGTAGTTATGTTATGTCCACTGTGCCTCCTACCAACAACTCCAGCCACAACATCTATCCACTCCACCAACTGTCCACCAAAAAGTCTTTTTGCACCGTTAATATGAGAAGTCATAACAATCTGGGTATGCTCTGTCTGTGAATCAATCACCAATTTTTCCTGTTCCATATAGAGTTTCTCCTTTACCCACCGTATATTTTTATCTATTGTAAACAAATAGCCTAGAAATAATGTAAAAGGTACCATAACAAAATATCATGGTACCTTTCATTTTCTAAGGAACATTGTCCAAAACTATAATCTTAAAATGTCCTCTACTGTGCTTTGCATAGCCTCAGTTTCACAAACAGTATCATGAAGAATCTTAGCATTTCTAATTTCCTCAATTGCATTAGGCACTTTTACTTTACTGAGTTTGCTAAGTTCATCTACAAGTTCAAAATCTGATTTACTGTCATAGGATGGATCAATAGCATTCATTACACTTCTTGTAAACTTATATGGACTTGCTGTAGAAGCTATTATCGTCTTTGTACTATCCTTTGTATCCGCTTTATACTGGTTATATACACATGCAGCAACTGCAGTATGCGTGTCAATAACATATCCGGTCTTCTGATATAATTCTTTAATTGTATTAGCAGTAGCCTGTTCATCTGCATAGCCACCTACAAAGTCTTCTAATTCTTCCTTCATGTTATCTGTAATACGATAAACACCATCTAAAGCTAGCTCTTTCATAAATGCCGCATTCTTTGTAGCATCCTCTCCTGCAATTTTATAGATGAGACGCTCTAGGTTACTGGAAATGAGAATATCCATAGATGGAGAACTGGTTAAGATAAACTCGCGGTTTCTATCATAGGTACCTGACTGAAAGAAGTCAAACAAAACCTTATTGTCATTGGATGCACAGATTAATTTCCCAATTGGAAGGCCCATACTCTTAGCATAGTAAGCAGCAAGAATATTTCCAAAATTACCGGTAGGGACTACTGCATTAATGATTTCTCCCGCTTTTATCTCCCCATCCTTAACTAACCTGGAATAAGCGTATACATAATATACCACCTGTGGAACCAAACGTCCTATGTTTATGGAGTTTGCAGAGGAAAACTGATATCCTGCTCTATCCATGGTTGTAGCTAGCTCTTTATTGTTAAACATCGCTTTCACACCACTTTGTGCATCATCAAAATTTCCCTTGATTCCAACTACGTATGTATTTTGTCCCTTCTGGGTAATCATTTGCTTTTCCTGAATTGGGCTAACACCGTTCTTTGGATAAAATACAATTATTTTAGTTCCTTCTACATCAGCGAAGCCTGCCAACGCTGCTTTTCCGGTATCTCCAGAGGTAGCTGTAAGAATTACAATTTCATTTTTCACATGATTCTTCTTCGCAGCTGTGGTTAATAAATATGGTAAAATAGACAATGCCATATCCTTAAAAGCAATAGTAGAGCCGTGAAACAGTTCTAAGTAATAAGCACCTTCTGCTTTTACAATAGGAGCGATCTCCTTGGTGTCAAATTTACCATCGTAAGCTTTTTCTATACAATACTTTAACTCAGTTTCTGTAAAATCGGTTAGAAACAGTTTCATTACTTCGTATGCAATTTCCTGATATGACATCTCAGCCAATTTATCTATCGATATTTTTAATGTTGGAATCTCTGTTGGAACAAATAAACCACCATCAGAAGCCAATCCTTTTAAAATAGCTTTTGATGCGGATACTGTTTCATTCTCACTTCTGGTGCTCTTATATTGTAACATCTCAGCATTCATTCCTTTTCACAATTTTTTTGTATTATAACATTTTTCTCCTGGGTATACAATAATTATACATAAAAAAGTATATCCCCTTTCTCCTTTAAAAGTTCATAGAACTTTCCTTTAGTTAAAAATGGACCGCTGAAAATACAGCGATCCATTTCACTACTTGTAAAACGTATGCCCACCATGGGTGAATAGGCGTGTCAGCTTACGATCAAACCAGCTTAGACTTCGAGGATTTGCTGCTCTTCTTGCAACGAAGAACAAAGAACCCTTTGAATAATCTTCCCCTCTTAACACACGATCCACAGCCTCTTTTGTGGTCTCAGTAACTTTTACTGAATATATACTACCACTTTTTGCAGGAGAGAACTGATAAGATCTACCCGAATGTTGAAAGATAACTCCTTTAATGGTATCAGGAAAACGAGAGCTGTTATAGCGGTTAATAACTACATTAGCTACCAACATCCTACCTTTAATATCCTGATTACCGGCTTCTGCCTGTACTAGACGTTCTAAAATAGCAACATCAGATTTACTTAAGTTTACCTCGTACTCAAATGCATTATTTTGAGCAACTTCTTTGGCTATTGTTTCTTTGGCTGCCTTCTTCGCAACTTCTTCCCTTTTTAATTGTGTCTGCCTTTCTGTCTTAGCAGCCTCTCTTGCAAAATCAATTTTTCGCTGATATTGCGTGTTAGAAGCTGAAACAATTTCATCTTCTGCGTCTTGTATGACCCTAACCTGTTCGGCTGTTTTACTAAACATACCGTCGAGTGTGCTTAATTTCATATAATTTGTAATCTTATCCTCGATTGTAGTCGCTACATCATCTGCTTCCTGCTCTGCAGATAAATCTGTTTCTTCTTCCTCAAGCTCATTTATATCAAAGCTTGCTTTGGCCTGTACTGTAACGGTATCTGTAGTATACCCGTAATAGTACCCAGCTGAAAGGATTAGGATAACAGCGATTAATGAATATGCAGTTATCATGACGATTGGTCGATACCTATCAAGTCTAAAATACCTTAACTTATCCTTAAAGCTACGAAGAAACGAGTGAATAATATACATAACTTACTCCTCTTTTCTTGCTTTGTTTTTCCTTGTTTCCAAGGATATCTCATTATAACATTCCAAAAATTAGTGTCAATAATACCTATTAATTTTTGGAAGAAGTACTAGTTACTGATTTATGTTACAATTGTAGAACTATACGTTTTACCCAAAATATATACTTTTTTTATTATATTTATGTGGAATATTAACATATGTTTTTTAACTAATTATTAACCACTTATTACATATAATGAATTTGATTTTTTAAGTAATATATATTTATTGTCTATTTATTGCTCTTTTTTCTAGTTTTTATACATCTATTTATCTTGATTTACATTATTATCAGACTATACTATAAAAAATAGTGGCTACATATTCTAATCTAATTTAGATTTACGTAACACTTTTGCAACATTTTAAAGGTGAATTTAGAGAACTACTTCTATCCTATGGGTTAAAAAAACTCTATCAAAAAGATTCTTTTTATATCTTTCTGATAGAGTTTCAACTTTTATATGGTAATTCTATAATAAACTTAGTATTTCCATCTTCACTGGTCGCTGTTAACTCACCATTATGCATTTTAATAATTGACTTAGCAATGGCCAATCCCAAACCTGTGCCACCTGTGGCTTCTGACCTAGAGGTTTCCACCCTATAGAACTTATCAAAGATGTATGGTAAATCCTTTTTTGAAATCTCAGTACCATAATTTGTGATGATTATTTTTGCCACATTGAAATATACCTCTAACTCTATGGTAATCTTTTCACCACGTTTCGTATACTTAACAGCATTGCTGATAAGGTTAGCCACGGCTCTAGCTAAAAGATTGCCATCTGCTTCAATTTCCAAACGATTATTCTGTACCAGAAGTTCATATTCCAACCCAGAGTCCTGAAAGCTCGGGTAGAATTCTTCTACCATCTGTTCTAAAAACTTTACCAAATCCATTTTTCTTTTCTGAACCTTTACGTCCCCAGAAGTAAACTTAGTATAGCTAAATAAATCCTCAATCAAATTTTCTAGGCGTTTGGATTTGTCATAGGCGATGGATAAATATCTTGTCCTCTCCTCTTGATTAACTTTGTCTTCTTTGGCTAAATCCAGATATCCAATAATAGAAGTAAGTGGAGTTCTAAGATCATGAGCTACATTTGTTATAAGTTCGTGCTTTAACTCTTCACTTCTGCGTTCATTTTCCATCATAGCACTGATATCGCCCGCCATTTTATTAATGGAAGCTGCTATTACTGCAAACTCATCTTCATTTTTCACTCGAATTCTAGTACTAAAATTGCCTCCTGCAATAACCTTAATACCATCTGAAATTTCATACAGATAGTTGGAAAATCTTCTGGTTAACAACAGAAAATACACAACAAATAAAAACATACCAACTACAATACCTATAATCAAGGTAATTAATAAATAGTCCCTGTTAACATGAAGAACGGAAGTTAGGGAATGAGTTAACCCCGTGGTAGAAGATCCATCCAAGAAGCTGGTACCATTCTGTATCGGCAAGTTGGATATATGGTCTATAGCCTGAGATAGACTAATACCTTCATTATTGGCAATACTAAGTCCTTGAATCAATGTCTTAGTGTAGTAGGCCAAGCAATAAATCATCACTTCTGTAACTATGGTATAGAGAAGGCTTAAAATACTGTATAATACTATTTCAAAACGAAAGCTTTTAAAAATACTTCTTCTATTTTTCAATTTTATATCCCACTCCCCATACTGTCCTGATAATCTCAGCGTTTCTAGGATCCATCTCTACCTTCTCCCTCAATCGTCTGATATGTACCATAACAGTATTGTTAGCTTCGAACATTTTTTCATTCCATACAGATTCAAAAATTTCCTCTGTACTGAACACTTTACCGAGATTAGTAGCCAATAGATATAAAATATCAAATTCAATCGGAGTAAGCTTAACTTCTTTTCCATAAGCTATAACACGGTGAGCATCTTTATTGATGGTAATATGTTCAATATTTATATCCTTTTCCTCGTTACTAAATTCGTGCGTAGCAGGGTTCAATTTGATATAACGTCTCAGTTGAGATTTTACTCGGGCGGTTAGTTCCAATGGATTAAAAGGTTTAATTACATAATCATCTGCTCCAACACCTAATCCCATTATTTTATCCAAATCGGAGGATTTTGCACTTAAAAAGATAATTGGTATCATGCTTTTTTTCCGAATCTTCTTACACATTTGCAAGCCATCCATACCAGGCATCATAATATCTAAAATTGCAAGCTTAATATCTTGCTTTTCCAATATCTTTAACCCTTCCTCAGCACTATTGGCAATAAAGACTTGATAACCATCGGATACCAAATGTATCTCAACTAACTGGGCTATCTCTCTGTCATCATCCACAACCAAAATCTCTACACTGTCCATAATACACCTCTTTCATTGGTAGCCGCCAAGTATTTTACATGTTAGCTCCTAGCATATATAATACAAACAGGCCAAAAAAGAGTATTCCATTAAGTACGGTTCCTAATACAGGGAATAAGTAAAATACATCTTTTTTACGCATTGAAAATAAGGATACTATAAACGCTGCCAATGACAAAAACATTACCCAGAAGCTTATAATTCCTAATAACAATGGACCATTTCCACCTGATTTGCTTGAATAAACACTCAGCACACATACAGTTACAAATATTATGATAGCTAAGATTACCGCTATAATAGCTTCCACCGGATGCTTCTTATCGGTAAACATATAACTACCTTTTTTCTTGCGATACTCCACGGTTTCCTGTTCTCCTTTTCCAAACATAATAACAGATACGATATGCAATATAACCAAGAATCCCACCAATGGTATTCATAATCAAGTCATCCACATCGTAGCATCCCACTTTAGTAATAAGCTGCATCAATTCAATAAAAAGTGAAAATTCGAAACTTACCAGTGTCACATAAAGTATGCCCCTCTTTTTACTATTTAATATTGGAAGCATAAAACCAAATGGACAAAAAGCCACGATATTGCCCACGATATTAACCATAAAGCTTTCAACGCCTAGAATTTCTCGATATTGTATAAACCGTCTGATTTCCTGAAAAGGTACCAGGTTATAATGGTACTCCTGTCTCAGTCCGGTTCGTCCATACCGATCGCAAAAAAATAATAAATAAAATAATATAATTAAATAAATAATAAAGCACACTTCCAGCAGCAGCTTTGTTCGTTGTTTTGCCCTATAACTCAAAATATTCACTCCAAATAAACTCACGTTTAACAAAGATGCTAGAGATTACCTGTTACTAAACTATCTTTTTGGTCAATCTATATTTTACTGGATATTCATCCTCTGCAATAACAGCCTGCCCTTTTTGAACAAGTTTCTTCATGATCTCTTCTAAACTCAATTGGTTAATAGTACCTAAATCCCTATAATTAGCCATCATCTCTAAAATACTTAATGGCTTTGTCTCCTTCTCAAGGCAAATAATGAGTTGATCTTCAATTTGCTTTCTATAATAGGATACGGACTTTGCAATCTCTTCGGCTTCATGCTTTTCTATCTTAGTCTGAGATAAAGTCTGCCTTGGAGCCTTCTCTTCATGTATAGCACGTTTTTCTACTAGAGTAGTTTGTGTCAAAAGATCTTGCTTTTCCTTTTCAATATCCCTGACTATATTCCAACCTAGATTAATTCTATAATAATCTAATGAACCCTCTAGTGCAATAATGATTATTCTCTTAATCAAAAGTTGATCAATTGCCTCCATGGCAATCTCTCTTGTTCTTCCATTACATGAACAGAGGTTAATAATTGTCTCCTGATGTTTTATGGATGCGTTATTCCTTAACATAAAACAAATAATCTCTAACTCACATTTCCTAACAGGGGAAATCCTCTTATTAATCGAACAGACTGCAATATAAGTCTTCCAATTACTTAGAATCCTATCATATTGCATACTTCCTCGTTCTGTACGCCTTTCCCTCTGCCATTCCTTATCTGCTTGTTCCAGTGTTTCTATCTTGTTGTAAATTTCTTTCTTCTCCTCTTTCGCGGGTATGTCTTCATTAAAGCTATTGGTAAACTTGACCCAGTCATTCAAATCAGTGACAGACAAATTGGTCTCAACCTGTCCCGTAGCCCTTTTACTTATAAAATAACTACTGTATCTACACTTCCGATATAACGTTATACCCAATATAAGAAGATAAAAGCATTCACAAATAATAAGAATGGTCAGGGGCCATTTTAATTCAAAAATCACATAAGTAACTGCAAAACATAAAAAAATGATGCCTTGCGTAATTACAAAATTTAAAATGGTCCTTTTATCCATCTTATCTATCACCCCTTATTTAAGAATACCCCCTCTATCATATCATAATTTCCAAAAAATGCAAAGTGTTTAAAACCGTCTTTATAACCTTACTCTCAATTATTTTCTTTGCTCGATACCAACTGCTTCTAAAGCCTTGACAATCTTGTCCATTACAGGAGTAACATCCTTATCCTCTAGGGTTCTATCCTTCGCCTTAAAGCTAATGGAATATGCAACTGATTTGTATCCCTCAAGAATCTGGCTACCTTCGTAAATATCAAATAAATGATAGCTTTCCAGGAACTGTCCACCATTTTTTCGAATAATAGCTTCGATATCCCCAACCATAACTTCTTTTTTCACCATTAGGCTGATGTCACGAGTTACTGTCGGGAACTTAGCAACACCCTTAAACTTTCTGTCAAAAGTTGCTCTCTCCACTATCAGAGGCATATCCAGTACTGCTACATATGCACGGTCTCCAATGGAGTAGTTTTCCAGTACCTGAGGATGAACCTCTCCCATATACCCAATTACCAAACCATCATAAATGATATCTGCCTGGCGTCCAGGATGTAAGAAGTTCTTTCCTGCCTTCGGATTATAGGTTACCATCTGCTTCATACCAACCTTAACCAGATACTCTTCTATCAGACCCTTTAAATCGAAGAAATCTCCCTGTCCATACATACCAAGACTGAACTGGGTCCTTTCATCTGGAAGTTCTGTTAATGGAAGAGCCTTTGGCAAATAGATATTAGCAATCTCGTAAAGACGCACATCTTTGTTTCTGTGGTTATAATTGGTGCTAAGAGAAGAAAGCATTCCGTTTAATGGAAGGGTTCTCATTATAGAATAATCCTCTCCTAACGGATTACTGATAGTAACAGTCTCTCTTAATTTATCCTCTTTATCTAATAATAGTTTGTCAAATACCTTAGGGCTTTCAAAGGAGTAGTTCATACTTTCGTTAAAGCCAAACTGCTCTGCCACATCTCTTGCAACATTTTCTACTCGTTCCTTGAAGGAAACCATTCCAGCCATAGCCTCTCCAGAAGGTAAGGAAACAGGAATCTTGTCATAACCATAGAACCTTGCTACTTCCTCAGCCAAATCCGCCATACATTCTAAATCCTGTCTCCAGGTTGGAACAATCACCTGTTTATGAGCCTCATCATAGCTTAAGTCAATCTTTTTAAAGTAAGCAATCATCTGTTCCTCAGAAATATCAGTACCTAAAAGATTGTTAATCTTGTCTGGGTAGAAATCTATCTTTATAGGCTGTTTCTTCTCTGGGTACACATCTACCATTCCACCAACCACTTCACCACAACCAAGCTCTACGATAAGCTGGCAGGCACGGTTAATAGCTTCCTCTGCAGTATTAGGATCCAGACCTTTTTCAAACTTACCGGAAGCATCTGTTCTCATTCCCAGCTTTTTAGCGGAGATACGAATGTTGGTCCCGTCAAAGCAGGCTGCTTCAAATAATACAGTCTTTACATCATCTGTAATCTTGGAATTCTCACCACCCATAATACCCGCAATACCAACAGGCTTGTCTGCATCGCAGATCATGAGAATAGAAGAATCAATATTTCTCTCCTGCTCATCTAAGGTAGTAAAGGTCTCTCCATCCTTACCCCGACGAACAATAATCTTCTTTCCTGCAATGGTATCTAGATCATAGGCATGCATTGGCTGGCCAAACTCTTCCATCACATAATTAGTGATATCTACCAGATTATTAATTGGACGAATGCCACAAGCAGCCAGTCTCTTCTGCATCCATACAGGGGATGGGCCAATCTTAATATTCTTCACTACACGGGCTATATATCTTGGACAAAGATCAGAAGCTTCCACTTCCACGGAAATGTAGTCGCTGGTCTTTTCATCGTTCTCTTTTACTTCTACTACAGGAGGATAAAAATCCTTACCAAAGGTAGCAGCAGCTTCTCTTGCCAAACCAATAATACTAAAACAATCCACACGATTAGATGTAATCTCGTACTCTATAACAGCATCCTTAAACCCAAGAACCTCAGCTGCGTTAGCCCCTATTTCCACATCCTTATATGCTTCATTATCACTAAAGATATAGATTCCTCTGTCTGGAGCGTCCGGATAGAAATCTTTGGATGAGCCAAGCTCTTCAATGGAACACATCATACCAAAGGATTCTACTCCTCTAAGCTTACCTTTCTTGATTTTTGTGCCTCCAGGCACTTTGTTACCGTCATGATCTGTGGCTACACGTCCACCATCTAATACGACTGGCACAACGTCTCCTTCTTTTACGTTAGGTGCTCCTGTTACAATCTGAACAACCCCTCCATCCTTAGTAACCTGCACCTGGCATACAATTAATTTATCAGCGTCAGGATGCTTCTCTATCTTTAAAATCTTACCAACAACAATCTTCTCCAGATTCTCATCTAATTGTTCAAAACCCTCTACTTTAGATCCTGACATAGTCATTGCATCCGCATATTCCTGTGCAGTCACGTCAAGATCAGGCACATAAGCTTTTATCCATGATATAGGTGTATTCATTCTTCCTACCTCCAATTATTCTGATTAAAACTGTTTTAAGAAACGGTAATCATTTTCGTATAATAGTCTCATATCATCAATTTCATATTTTAATAACGCAATACGCTCTAGTCCAACACCGAACGCAAAACCTGTATACACTTCTGGATCAATACCAGACATTCTAAGTACGTTTGGATGTACCATTCCACAACCAAGGATCTCAATCCAGCCTTCACCTTTACAGAAACGGCAGCCCTTACCTCCACATTTGAAGCAGGATACATCCATTTCCGCACTTGGTTCTGTAAATTGGAAATGATGAGGTCTGAATTTGACTTTGGTATCTTCTCCAAATAATTCTGCAGCAAATTGAGCTAAAGTTCCCTTTAAATCAGCAAAAGTAATGTTTTTATCGACCACTAAACCTTCTACCTGATGGAAACTTGGACTGTGAGTAGCGTCTACCTCATCTGAACGGAATACTCTTCCTGGAGCAATCATACGAATAGGAATTCTCCCCTTCTCCATCTCGTGAACTTGGACACCAGATGTCTGAGAACGTAATAAGATGTCCTTTGTAATATAGAAGGTATCCTGTTCGTCCTTAGCAGGGTGATTGGCAGGGATATTCAATGCTTCAAAGTTGTAGTAGTCATACTCAACCTCAGGGCCTTGTACAACCTCATAGCCCATACCAACAAAGATACGTTCAATCTCATTTAAGGCTATAGTGTTTGGATGACGATGTCCTACCATTGGTTTCTTGGCAGGTAAGGTAACATCTATAGTTTCGCTTTTTAATTTCAGTTCCATAACTGCTTTAGCAAGCTGTGCTTTCTTTTCTTCCATAGCACCTTCAATCTTTTCTCTTGCTTCATTGACCATCTGGCCTACAGCCGGTCTATCCTCAGGAGCCACATCCTTCATTGATTTTAATACAGAGGTCAACTCGCCCTTTTTCCCTAGGAAAGCTACTTTAATCTCGCTTAACTTATCCAATTGTTCAGAAGCATTAATCTGAGATAATGCCTCATCCATGATTTTTTGCAATTTTTCTTTCATGGTGTTCTCCTTTCTTATTTACAAACTTTAACACATGTCGTTCGGTGATGGGCACTCGCTGTTAACACAAAAAAATCCCTGACCAGAATATTCCGATCAGGGACGACTATACTTAATCCGCGGTACCACCCTAATTTCTAATATGACATAACCATATAGACACTTGTATCTGCATAACGCGCAGCAAACGGCTTATCCTACTATCGATATTTTCAGATAAGTAGCTCCAGTGGGAAAGTAAATTATTAATTGAACATAAGGAAGATTCCAGCCGATGACTTCCTCTCTCTGAATGAAATCAATAATCCCTATAGTTACATCACTAGTAACTATACACACCTTCATAGCCTTTAAACATATACTAATGCCTATTTTAACACAATTCATCCTACTGTCAACCCGTTATTATTTGGATTTTAGTCTATGAAATGTAAACCTAAGACAAATTAGTTCATATAAAATATATATTTATATTAAAATTACTTTTTTGGATATATAATAAAGTAAATGAACATAATGAGGTGCCTACCATGATACAGAAACTATATCACACCATATTAGATATATCACATAAATTGCAGCGAGATTACGTCTCTGTTTTCTCTGCCCAGGCTGCTTTTTTTATCATTCTCTCCTTTTTCCCGTTCATCATGTTTCTGTTAACTATGATTCATTATCTGCCTATACAGGAACATGTAATGATGAAAACCTTCAACGACCTGCTTCCAAAAGCATTGAATTCCTATATTGTTCTCATTATCAGTGAAGTATATGATCATACTTCCACCACAATAGTATCAGTTACTGCACTTACAGCCCTATGGTCAGCTTCAAAAGGTTTTTTAGGTCTGGTACGGGGGTTAAATAGTGTTTACAATATCAAGGAAACCAGGAACTACATTAAGCTGCGTATTATTTCAACCCTATATACCTTGGGATTTACCATACTGCTGATTCTAACGTTGGTATTTCTGGTTTTTGGTAACCAGCTCTACCTTTGGATAGAAAATCATGCTGCAGTTTTTATTGATGTAGCACTTTTAATTATCTCCCTACGGGCAATCGTTACTCTTTTTCTCCTAACTTTTTTCTTTGAAATAATGTTTGTCGTCATTCCAAACAGGAAAACTACCATTATGGCAGAACTTCCCGGGGCACTGCTTGCAGCAGCTGGCTGGTTGGGATTTTCATATTTGTACTCGTTTTATATTGATAACATGGGGAACTTTACATCCACCTATGGAAGCCTGACTGCCATCGTCCTGTTAATGTTATGGATCTACTTCTGTATGTACATTCTCTTTATAGGAGCAGAGATCAATGCCTATCTAAGTGATCATCATATTCTGTCCAAATTACACAGTTAGGTTACCTGCTGGGTTTAGAAGAGGACTGTAACAAATACCGTTACAGTCCTCTTTTTCTTACACTATCTTATTTAATAAATGCTACCTAATGCTATGCCATTATAAAAATGTTTTAGGATACTTTCATAATCCTTTCCCTGTTTTACCAATGCCTTCACACCATTTTGACTCATTCCTACCCCATGACCATAACCGCCACCATGTATTATTACTCCAGAATTCTTCTTATTTTTCTCTATTACAAAAAAGGTACTTGGAAGTAAACTAAGATTAGAAATTTTACTGCCATCTAATCTAGTTAAAGTATCATAGGTTGGGCTTAGTAGCTGGCGGATGAATGACTCAGACTTCACCTTAACAGTGCCCTTAGAACCTATCACAATTACTTCGGTTACCAATCCACTCTTCTGTCGTTTTGATACCGTAATAGACTTGATATCTCCTACTGTACTAATATATTTTTCCTTAAACTTACCAGACTTATCTTTTGTCAGTACCTTAGATGGACTACTTCGATATAAACTGGCCAAAATAGAATTTACCATTTTCTTAAGATTGGCATTAGATATTGATACACTCCACCGGTACCATGGAAACTCTTTTTCATAAGCATCCTCTCCGGTACTAGTAATAAATTTCTTAAAGACTGATTCAACAGAATAGTCAACGTCTTTTGTCATATCGGAACCTTGATATTTTCCTGTCAGATAAGGCAGCTTAGCATTACTGTTCCATACAT
>JAEYPA010000072.1 GCA_023411225.1 Bacillota bacterium | reverse complement strand
GTCTACTCTTGGGAGGGGCAATGGAGATAGTACCAAGCATACGGCTACCATTCTATACGAGAATGACGGAGATTATTCCTTTGACATTGCCTGCACGGATGCAGCAGCAAACAAGAATAAGGCAGTGGACTATCATAACTCTGTAGCACCAAGAACTTTTATTGTGGATAGGACCAATCCAGTCATTCGGGTTAGTTATGACAATAATTCTGTAAAGAATGCAAGATACTTTAAAGCGAACCGTAGGGCAACGATTGTAATTAATGAACATAATTTTGATGTGTCAAAGGTACTATTTGAGCAAACGGCAACTCTAAAGGGAAAGCCTATAAATCAGCCAAAAGTAACTTGGTCAGCCGATGGTGATAACCATGTTGCTACCATACAGTACACTGCAGACGGAGAGTATACCTTTGATGTGAAGATGGAAGATATGGCTGGCAATGAATCCAAAGAGGTACAGTATGGTGAATCAGCAGCAGGCAAGAGCTTTGTCCTAGATAAGACGATTGATAAGCTGAAGATTCAAGGTATTAGCAATGGCAAGGCATATAAGGGAGAGCTCATCCCTACCATTAGCTTTTCAGATCTCAATTATGAAAAGTCCAAAATTGTACTTACCAGAGTTCAGATGGATGGAACGGAAGTTGATGTAACAGACCAGTTCATTAAAGAGATGAAGATGAATGCAACTGGTGGTTCTGGAACAAATAATACCTTTGCTAAAGTAGCCGATGTGGATGGAATTTATAGATTGTCTGTAAGTACAACGGATAAGGCCGGTAATGTCAACTCCAAGAATGTGCAGTTCACAGTGAATCGGTTTGGATCTGTATATAAGTTTAATAGCTACCTCAGTAATCTGTCAGGCAATGGTGGAGCTTATACCAGGGAAGTCAAGGATAATCTGGTGATTAATGAATACAATGCAGCTGATTTGGTGGAAGGTTCTCTAGTCATAACAATCACTCACGATGGAAAACCACTGGAGAATGTCCAGTATGACTTGGAAGCTGTTAAAAATACACAGGTTGCATCAGGGAAAACGGGCTGGTTCGAGTACCAGTATACCATAAATAAGGATAACTTTAAGCAGGATGGTGTCTATAAGGTATCGGTATCCTCAAAGGATAGAGCGGGAAATGCCCCTGAAAATACGAATTACAAGGATAAGTCAATTGTGTTTCGTGTAGATACTACTGCTCCGGAGCTGACTAGCATTACTGGCTTGGAGAAGAGCATTGTAAATGGGAAGGATTTAAAAGTAAGCTACAATGTATACGATACAATCGGAATCAAGTCCATTACAATATATAACAATGATAAACAAATAGGGAATGTGGTCACTGACTTTTCAGGAGATTCTAACAATTATACAGGAAGCTTTACACTGAATGAGAACAGAAGTGCTCAGAAAGTTAGAATTGTTGTAGAGGATATGGCAGGGAATATTACGGACACAGATGCTGATACCTTTCAAAGTTCTTATACATTTAATAAGGTTATCACCATTTCTACAAGTTTGCTAATCCGTTGGTATGCCAATACACCTGTCTTTATTGGAACAATCATTGGTGGTGTAATCCTAATCGTGCTGCTTATTATCATGATAATGGTAAAAAGGAGAAAACATAACCTTCCTGAATAAATATTAGGACGTGGAGGATAAGAATGGAACCATTATATAAGAGGAAAAACGTAACGGAACTATACTGTGGGGCTAATTTTATGTATGTTCTTAATGATAATACAGAGCTCAATATGACGGAATATAAGGTTCTTTTGAATCAGGGAAGTAAAGAGTTTATTCGGTGTATGAAGTTATTAGTCAATGGAAGGAAGGCTTTGTTCTATCAGACCAATAACCTGTTACCATTCACCAGGATACTTCCAACAATTAATCCGGGCAGTTTTATGACGATTATGGGGTATCTGTTTAATAGTATTATTACCGTAAAAGCCAACGGCTTTCTGTACTGTCAGAGTATTGATATTGCCTTTGATAAGATATTTGTGGATCCCAGTAATCTACAGGTGCATTTAGTATACATGCCATTGCTTCATAAGGAATATGCAGACGATATGTCCTTTGAGAGTTCGTTAAGAACTAGTCTCATCAAACTAATCAATGGTGTACCGAATATTTCTGACAGTAAAACTTTACAGCTGGCAGCAGATTTGTCAGATGGAAAGATTGCATTGGAGGAATTATATCATCGTATCATGGGGAAAAGGTCGACGACAGACAGTGGTAATGTTCAGAGTAATCAGAGTGGAGAACTTCGGATTATTGGATTAAATGCTCCTACTCACATAGAAATCCTAGTCAATAGAAATGAATTCTTACTGGGAAAGAGCGTATCGGCTGTCAATGCTGCAATTACCTTTAATAAAGCCATTAGCAGGGTTCACTGTAAGATATTAAGGGAAGGGAATCAATATGTTGTTATAGATATGAAGAGCTCAAATGGTACCTATATTAACCAGAACAGGTTGATTCCCAATCAACCATATCCTCTACACAATGGGGATGTGCTGCGAATGGCCAATAGTGACTTTAGAGTCTGTATAAGTTAGGAGGGGATAAAATGGTGAAACCAAGAATTCTTATTGTAGATACAGATATTAACTATATGATCCCCCTGCAGCAGAAGTTTATTGAGGAGTTCTTTGACCGAATTGAGTTAGAAATTATAACAGATAAATCTTACTTTCAATATTTATTTTCGACTTCCCAGAAAGCAGATGTATTGATCATTTCAGATCATTTGTATGAGGAATCCTTAAAACGGCATAACATCGGCAGTATCTTTATTTTGAAAGAACGCTATGAAGAAAGCCAGACCGCTGATTTGAATCTGACATTTTTGTATAAATACACCAATATTAATATGATATTAAGTGAAATCATCAGTAAAAGTAAAGGTGTGTTGGATTTCTCTGTGGAAGCCAAGAGAGATCCACAGATTATATTGGTATACTCTTCTAACGGGGGAGCAGGAAAGACCACGGTAGCCCTAGGAATTAGTGAATTTTTGTCTAAAAATTATAAGAAGGTTTTGTACATAAATGCAAATACCATCCAGTCTTTTCAACGATTACTAAGCAATAACAGTGCCATTGCTGATAGCGATGTCTACGCATTGCTGTCACAGTCCACGGAATCTGTATACTCACAGATTAAGCATGTGATTCGAAAAGAGGATTTTAGTTATCTACCCCCATTTAAAGCAACACTGATGTCAGTTGGACTTCTCTATAGTATATTCGGGAGTATAGCTGTGTCTGCAAAGCAGAGCAAGGAGTATGACTATATCATACTGGATGCTGAATCCGGTCTGGATGAGGAGAAAGCCAGCCTCCTTAATATTGCAGATAAGGTTATCATGGTGGTGAATCAGACGGTTACTTCCATGTATTCCACTACTGTGTTCCTAAAGAATATTAACCGATTGAATACCAATGAATATATCTTTATCTGCAACAATTTTGTGAAAGATCAAGCCAATGCTTTAGTCAATGAACGAGAGGGCTTATCCTTCGAAGTAAGCGAGTATGTGAATCATTTTGATAACTATGATGAGATGAGCATAGATGATTTCTCAAAAGACAGTGGTATTCAAAAGGTCTCGTTACTCGTGTTATAGGAGGTACTCATGGACAAGAATACAGCAATCATTATCCTAAAGATTCATAAGAGAAAGATGGAAGTAGATCTGGAGATACCATTGGATATTACAGCAAACGAGTTAGTCAACGGCCTTAATGAGGCATTTTATCTAGACATAAATGTATCGGATATCAACCATTGCTATCTGAAAACAGAGAACCCCATTGCCTTGCTAAAAGGAAATAGAACCTTAGGGGAGTACGGGTTACGTAATGGTTCTATTATAAACGTTACAGAGTAGGAGAAAATGAGTGGAGAGTAGATATAAGATTACGATATCAAATAAGAATGTATACAAGGAAATCGAACTGACGGCTGAAATGAAGGAGCTCAAGGTAGGGACATCAAGCACGTGTGACATTCGCTTAAGTAAACAACTCTTTTTTGGGGCAATAAGGCTCACCTTTGTCTATCATAATGGAGACTGGTCAGTTCTATGCTCGGATAACCTGTACCTTTCTGTGGGTGATGTTAAAAAGCTGATGACAAAGACGCTGGTTCATGGGGATGAACTCATTATCAGATACCAGAGTTCAGATAGCGAGGCTTTTACCATGTCCTTTATGATTGACTTTGACAATGGGAAGAGGCGCTACGAGCGAGCAATTGATCTTGCTTCTCAGAAGGATGTAAGTATTGGCACCAGTGAAACTTGTAATATTATGCTTAAAAGTGAGTATGTGAGGGAAGACAGAATCAATCTTAGTCGACAGGAAGCAACATCTGGTCCTGCGTTATTACTTACTGTGATTCATTCAGCTTATGGTGTATACCATAATGGAAAGAAGGTAGAGAAGAAAGCCATGATACAAAACAATGACTTTATCTATCTCTCCGATTACATCTTTTATTACAAGGATAATAAACTATGGACTGAGATTCGAGAGGATATGGTGGTCAGAACATTAAGCTATATGGATTATGCAGTTAAGAAGCAGTATCCACAGTTTATTCGCAACACTAGAATAAAGGTATTACTGAATACAGATAAAATTGCAATTCTAGATCCACCGGCCAAACCGGTAAAACCGAAAAACGATCTTTTTATGAGATTACTTCCGTCGCTTGGAATGCTTGTAGCTTCCGGCTCTATGGCATTTATGGGTGGAGCTATGGTATTCTTTGGATTAATATCCGGAGGAATGTCGGTAATAACGGCAGTTTTAGGGATCACGGAAGATAAGAAGGACTATAAGAGAGGTATTGTGGAAAGAATTGAGAAATACAATCGCTACATAGAGATAAAACGTGAAGAGATTCAACATTGCCGTCAGTTAGAAAGACAAACACTAAATGAGATCTACCTATCACCGGAGCAGGAACAGCAAATGTTCTATGAGTTTTCCAGTGACTTGTTTGACCGTATGCCGGAGGATGAGGATTTCCTTCATATACGGTTGGGTACCGGGCAGATAACAGCAAAGCGATCCATAGACTATAAAAAGCAGGAACGACTTGAGATAGAGGATGAGCTACAGAATATGCCGGAAGAGGTGTGGAGCGAATGCCAGATGCTAGATCAGGCACCCGTAATCTGTGAGTTGAAGAACATGAATGCACTGGGAATCATAGGGAAGGAACCTGATCGCTATGCATTGTTGAAGAGCATTGTTCTTGATTTATGTACTAGGCAGTTTTATTCTGACTTGGAACTTGTGTTTGTAGCCAATGAAAAAAATAAAGATAAGGTGGAATGGCTGAGATTCCTACCTCATGTGAATAACGCCATTGGCCTGCGTAATATTGTTTATGATAATGATAGTAAGAACCTAATTTTTGAATACTTATATAATGTGTTATCGAATCGACAGACAGAGGAGAAACATAACAAGCATATCATTGCATTTTTCTATGATGAATTGGGATTCAATAGTCATCCAATCAGCAAGTTTGTTAGCCAGGCAAAGGAGTTAGGAATTACCTTTCTTTTCTTTGTAGATAGGAAAGAAGATGCTCCTTTACATTGTGACAACTTAATTAACCTTGTAAATGGGAAAGAGGCTGTATTAGTAGACGCAGCCAATAGCGCGTTGGCCATTCCCTTTCAGTACTTTACCATCACCGATGCAGCAGCAAAAAACATGGTGAGGTTATTGGCTCCTGTCTATACAGAGGAAATCTCTCTGGAAGGCTCTTTGACCAAGAAGATATCCTTATTTGAATTACTGGGCATTAGTGCAGTTGAGGATCTGGACCTATCACAACAATGGGCGGGTACAGCAGTGTATAGATCTATGTCAGCTCCAATTGGAATTTCCAGAAGTGGAATGGTCAATCTGGATTTGCATGATAAAGCCCATGGCCCTCACGGCCTAGTGGCAGGTACAACAGGCTCGGGTAAATCAGAGATATTGCAGACATATATACTTTCCATGGCAACCCTATTTCATCCGTATGAAGTAGCCTTTGTTATCATAGACTTTAAGGGTGGCGGAATGGTAAATCAGTTTAAAAATATGCCACACCTGCTAGGTGCCATAACTAATATTGATGGCAAGCAGATTAACCGTTCTCTAAAATCGATAAAAGCAGAGTTGCAGAAAAGGCAGCGTCTATTTGCAGAGGCAGATGTGAATCATATTGATAAATACATTAAGAAGTATAAATCAAAAGAAGTTTCTATTCCACTTCCCCATTTGATCATTATTGTAGATGAATTTGCTGAATTAAAAGCGGAGCAACCTGACTTTATGAAAGAACTGATCAGTGCCGCCAGAATAGGACGTAGTCTGGGAGTGCATCTAATTCTCGCTACCCAGAAGCCATCCGGACAAGTGGATGATCAAATCTGGAGTAACTCTAGATTTAAACTGTGTTTAAAGGTACAGAGTCCGGAGGATAGTAACGAGGTTTTAAAATCTCCTCTTGCTGCAGAGATTAAAGAGCCTGGACGGGCATATCTGCAGGTTGGCAATAATGAGATATTTGAACTATTCCAATCTGCTTTTAGTGGTGCACCGGCTAAGTTGGATGGAGAGAGTGTAAAGGAATTTACTATTTTTAAAGTTACCACTTGCGGCCAAAGAATTCCGGTATTTATCCAGAAGAAAAAAGAATCCGATTCCAGAAATGTAACGCAACTCGATAGCGTTGTTCAATATGTTACGGATTACTGTAAGGAGCAGGCAATTGAGAAACTGCCTAACATATGTCTTCCCGCATTATCGTCATGTATCACTTATCCCGATGAAGACAATGTACATAAGGAGAATAGCCATATGGTGGAGATAGGCATCTATGATGATCCGGATAACCAGTATCAGGGAATCGCATGGCTCGATGTAGACAACAAAAATACCCTCATGATAGGTTCTTCTCAATACGGTAAGACGAATCTCATACAGTGTATTATTCGCTCCATTGTAAAAGGTAGTTCACCAAAGGAATCAGTGATTTATATCATTGATTTTGGGTCCATGGTATTAAAGAATTTTGAGAATCTCAATCATGTAGGTGGAGTTGTCTGCTCCTCAGAAGACGAAAAGCTAAAGAATCTATTTAAGATGCTACACAGCGAGACTGCACTAAGAAAAGAAAAATTAGCAGCACTAGGGCTTAGTTCCTATGCTTCCTACCTGGAAGCCGGTTATACAGATCTACCACATATCTATCTGTTGGTAGATAACTTAACAGCTTTAATTGAGTTATATCTGGAGGATAACGATACCCTTCTAATTTTAATTCGGGAAGGCCTTGCTGTTGGAATATCTACCCTTGTTGGAAATTCTCAGACCACAGGGATTGGATATAAATATCTTTCCAACTTCTCCAATAAGGTAGCACTATACTGCAATGATTCTAATGAGTATAGCTATCTATATGATCATATGACACTACAAGCGGATGAAATCCCGGGTAGATGTGTCATAGAGTTAGAAAACCGCATGCTAGAGTGCCAGACCTACCTATCCTTTAATGGAGAGAAAGAGATTGACCGAGTTAGAGAGATGCATGCATTTGTTGAGAAGATCAATGAGGTTAATACCGGTATGTATGCTAAGAAAATACCGTGTATTCCAACCATACTGACATTTACTCAACTGCAACAGGATTTCAATGTGGAAGTGACAGAGTATAGAATTCCGGTTGGTCTTACCTATACTGAAGTAAGCCCATTTTACTTGGATATCTCCAATTTAGGAGCTATGGGACTATGCGGTAGGGAGAACTCAGAACATAAGAACTTTATTGCTTATATGATGTATTGTCTGAATGAGAATAGGACAAAGTATCCTGTTCGTACCTTCATTTTCGATGATATTTCCAGAATGTTTGCTGATTTACAGAGCTTAGATATAGTGGAACAGTATACACTAGATATTAATAAAATTACAGATATCATTACCAGTATGCACGAAACACTGCATCTTCGGTATCAGGAAATGATAGAGTCTACCAATCCGGAGAAGGTAAATGAGTTATTGCTACTTGTTATTCAAAACAATGAGGCTACAAAAGTAATATCGGATGATATGGACCTTATGACACTGTATACGGAGATTGTCACGAAATATAAACATATGAAAGTTTGTATACTATTCTCAAATTATGAGAATGCGATTGTCTCTTATGATGCACCAGAGCCACTGCGTATGGTTAAGCAGGAGCAGCACCTTCTTTACTTTGACAACCTGGATAATCTAAAACCATTTGATGTACCGTATGAAATTGTAAGAGAAAATAAGAAAAAACTGGAATGTCAAGATGCATACTACATACAGGATAATACTGTAACAAAGCTAAAAATGGTCAGAATATAACGTAAAAATAGGGAGGTAGAACTATGGATTCAAATTTAGTGATTGATGATGATTATGTAACTACTGTAGCATATAATTCCAGCACGCGAGGAGCGAAACTAGAGAAAATTTATTGTAGCTATCTGACAATCTTAAAAGATGTAAGAGCAAATGCCATCAAAGATGGGGAAATAGCATTAGCCTTGAGTGATTTTATAGCATGTATCGAATTGTTACAAAATCAATTAGGTAAAATATCGGAATCCATACAAACAGATGGGCAAAAATTTCTTGTAGATGTTAATGAGGCGGATCAATATTTATTTTAGGAGGGAAAGAATTATGCCAGAGATTAGTGTTAGCGTTGCATATCTTGATACCCAGATCGGGTTACTAAGATCCTTACAAATAGAGTGCAGTGGTTTAGATATGAAATCGGAAGACGTTGTAGGCGGTGGACAAAGCATAGGAGTATATCAACAGGTGGATGAGTATTATGATACTTTAAAAGCATCCTTTGATGAATTGATCGGGAATACAGTTAGCTTTCTACAGGATACACGCAATAAAATAGCAGAGGCAGATACAAAAGCTGCCGCAGGTTTGAGTGAATAGGAATCCCTATATGAATACTGCAAGCGATAAAGACAAGACAATAATCGGTAATTATCTTGGTGATATTTTAAAAATGACGATGGGATCAGATTCAGGAGCGGAGAAGAGTCTTGAAGATGGTAAAGTTGGCATATGTGAAGCACCATTTATGGCAGTTTTAAATGTGGCAGAAAAGAATGATATAACAGAAGCATGGCAATATATTCAAATAAAATATACATCTCTTGATGATGTAAATCCAAATACAGCTATTGCAAATAAAAAGATTAGTCCATCCGTTACGAGAGAGTTTTCAGAAGATACATATCATACTTTAGTTAGTACAATTGCGTCAATGGAAAAAAACGATCTTAGTACCATAAACACCTGGAAAAGCTTTTCTAATGAATGTTGGTATACTTCTATGGGGTTAGTGGATTTTGAAAAAAGTCTAAGTAAATATGCAACTGTGATTCAACGTATAGCAGAGAATATTGGCTAACACCATAATAATTTCCCAATCAAATGTAAATAGTATAAAATAAGGATTACGTGTTGACAAGAAGAAGAAAACCTAATATAATGTCAGAAGTTAGCTTTAACTAACATGAGTTAGAAAGAGAGGAACATATAATGATAAATAGTAAAAAAATACTTACGACGATAGCGTTTTCCGCTATGGCTCTTGGTCTGGTAGCATGCGGAAAAAGCAATAATAAAGCAGAGAACACTGCTGGCCCACAAAGCAGTGTGGAAGCAGATAAAAACGAAAGTAATGCCTCTGATACAGTAATTGTAAAAGACGCCCGTGGAGAGGTTACCATCCCAGCCAACCCAAAGAGAATCGTAGATATCAGTGGTAACAGCGATATCCTTTCCATTCTTGGTTATTCCGTAGTGGGAACTGCCAATTCGGATGCTTATGACTACACCAAATTTCCTACCTATTTGGAGGATGTCTTAAAGGATGCGAAGATCCTTGGTTACAGTATGCAAAATGAGATGGATGTGGAGTCCATTCTTGCCCTAAATCCGGATCTTATTATTATCTCCTCCGTACAGGAAGGGATGTATAAACAGCTTCAGGAGATTGCACCTACTGTTATGATTGAACTGGCGCAAATTGACTGGACAGAAGATCTTATGGCAGTAGCAGGTATCTTTAATAAGACAGAGGTCGCGAATGCTTGGCTTGCTGATTATAAAGAAACGGCAACTGACGTAGGAGCTGTTTTAAAAGACACCTATGGAGAAGATTCGTCCTATCTTGCTTTCTTAGCAAGTGCCGGGAACATCTACATCTTTGATGCAGCCGGCGTAGGAAGCGTTCTATACAATGATATGGGTCTTACTAAACCAAAAGGGATGCCAACCCAGTCTGATATCAGCCTTCCTGTGGTAACCTATGAAGGACTTGCTGCCATTGATGCAGACTATATCTTTGCAATTGGTACTGATGAGGACCTAAAAGCCCTTTACCAAAGCAGTATATGGAAGAACATTTCTGCCGTAAAGGCCGGCCATGTAGTAGAGCTTCCGGCAAGTCCATATTTTAATATGGGATACAGCTCGATTGGAAGATTAGGCTTTGTAAATGAAATAACCGGTTTAATGGAGAAGGTTAATGAGTAATCAGTCATCAAAAATGAAACTAATGTTATTTACAATCACAGGTGTACTCTTAGTAGCAGCGGGATTTCTCGCTGCTATCTGCATTGGGGCAAAGTCCATTAGCCTTAATCTAGTGTTTGACAGTATTTTTCACTATCAAGAAGAAAATCTGGATATGATGCTGATTCGGGACTCCAGAATCCCCCGGGCCACGGCTTCCCTCCTGATTGGAGGTATGCTAGCCTTAACCGGCGCCGGAATGCAGGGAATTACCAGAAATCCCATTGCGGACCCGACGATTCTTGGTATGTCCCAAGGGGCAACCTTTGCAGTGGCGCTGTCCATTGTTACCCTTAAGATCGCTGGAGATGGCTCTGTGGTGGCGGCCATGATTGGTGCCATTCTAAGTGGAGCCTTTGTGCTCTTAATCAGTATCCGCTCCGCATCCAACATGAATATGTCAAAGCTATTGCTAGCTGGAACAGCCGCCAGCACCTTCTTACTAGCCCTGGCTTCTATGGTGGCGATTCTGGGAAACCGTTCCCAAGAGCTTGCCTTCTGGATTGCAGGTGGTCTTGGCAATACCAACTGGAGTGATGTAAGGCTACTTTTACTCTATGGAGGCATTAGTAGTCTCTTACTTATGTTTCTGGCTGGGAAGATTAATATCCTAAGCCTGGGAGAGGATATGGCCATTGGACTAGGCATTAATCCTGCCAGACTACGAGTAGTTACTGTTGCCTTAATGATTCCTATAACGGCAGCTTCCGTTAGTGTGTCTGGCAATATTATATTTGTGGGTCTTATTATTCCCCATATTGTGCGCCGCATGGTAGGGGCAGATTACCGTATAGTGATTCCTCTGTCCTTTCTATATGGAGCAGTCTTGCTTGTCTGGGCAGATCTTCTTGCCAGAATGATCAATACGCCGTATGAGACGCCGATTGGATTGTTTACCGCCATGCTGGGAGTGCCATATTTCTTATTTCTTGTACGAAAGGAGAGGGGATAGTGAAAGCCAAGAATAGAGTAGTGTTGCTGTTTACAGTAGCTGGAAGCCTGTTACTTCTATCTATGCTACTGTCGATTATGTCCGGAAGCTATTCCATATCCATAGACCGAATCATACAGACCTTACTGGGCAATGGGACTAAGGCAGAGAACTTTGCCGTTCTACAGATTCGCCTTCCCCGTATGGTAATTGCCATCCTGGTAGGACTGGCTTTATCTGCCGCCGGTTGTATCTTGCAGACAGTGACCAAGAATCCATTGGCGGAGCCAGGCATGATTGGCATGAATGCAGGGGCAGCCTTGGCTGTTGTAATTTATCTATCCATACAAAAAAGCACTTATTATGATGTGCTTTCCATAAATAAGATTCTTCTCATGCCCCTAATAGCTATGATAGGTGGAATGATGGCAAGTATTGTCATCTTTTTGATTGCCTACCGTAATGGAATTACGCCGATTCGGCTGATTCTTGTGGGAATCGGAGTAAATGCTGGAATTAATGCTATCATTTCTTACTACATGCTAACCAGCACCAAGGGAGATTATAATCAGGTGCTGACCTGGACTAACGGAAGTCTGTGGGGAAGTAGCTGGATGTATGTGAAGCTGGTAGCTCCCGTAATTTTGGTGTTGGTTTTTATCTTATTTTGCAAAAGCAGAGTGTTAGATGCTCTGCAATTAGGGGAAGAGATGGCCACTGGGTTAGGGGTTCAGACTAAGAAAGAGACGATTTTCTTTTTCTTTTTAGCAGCCATCTTAGCGGCGGTTGCTACCTCTGTAGCCGGAAACATTGCATTCTTAGGGTTGATTGGTCCTCAGCTAGCCAAAAGGCTGGTAGGAGGCAGACATAAGTTAATAATTCCACTGGGAGGGTTAGTTAGCGCCATTTTACTGATTCTTGCAGATACCGCCGCCAGAAACCTGTTCTCCCCAATGGAGATACCCGTAGGAATTGCAGTGTCGATTATAGGAGTACCATATTTTATTTATCTGTTAATCAAAGAAAAATAGGAGGAGCCGTCATGAGCATAGAGATAAATAACCTACAGGCTGGTTACGACCAGACCATTATCATACCGAAGATGAATCTTGCCATCCCAAAAGGAAAGATCACCATGATCATCGGTTCCAACGGCTGTGGTAAGTCTACTTTATTAAAATCCATCGCCAGAATTATAAAGCCAACAAAAGGTGAGATTAAGATTGAGGGAAGGCATTTAAAAGAGATGGCGCCTAAAGAAATCGCCAGACAGATGGCAGTTCTCTCCCAGAATCCCATCATTCCATCTAAAATCACCGTACAGGAATTAGTTGCCTTCGGAAGGTACCCTTATCAGAAGGCATTTCGTACCATGACCAAGGAAGACCATGACATTATCGCCTGGGCCATGGAGGAGACCGGAGTGTTAGAGCTAAAGGACCGTGATGTAGCGCAGCTTTCCGGTGGACAGAGGCAGAGAGTATGGATTGCCATGACCTTGGCCCAGAAAACTGACATCCTGGTACTTGACGAGCCCACCACTTATTTGGATATGGCCCACCAACTGGAGGTACTTACCCTACTACAGAAGTTAAATCGGAAAAATAAAACCACAATCGTCATAGTCATCCATGAATTAAACTTAGCTGCTAAATTTGCAGATCATTTGGTGGGAATGAAGAAGGGAGAATTGATCTTTGAAGGAGAGCCCTTACAGGTGTTGAACAAAGAAAACCTAAGGGAATTATACGGCATCGATGCCAAAATTGAAAAATCGGTAGACGGTGATTATCCAATCTGTGTGGATTTTGAATTGGTAAAACAGAATGGGTAAGAAGAACTTTAGACTGGTGTTAATCGGACTGGTCATTTCTCTCTTTGGGAGTGCTATTCAGAGATTCAGTTTCTCCTTATACCTCTTAGAGGTCAGCAGAGATGCTGCCATTTTCTCTAATGTGTTGGCGGTGTCTGTGTTGCCCTATCTCATATTTGCTCCACTTGCCGGTTCCCTGGCAGATAACAAAAACAAGAAGCACATTATGATTGCTTTAGATTTATTGAGTTTCCTGGTTATTTTATTCTATCTGGTAACTGCAAGTTACGTCAGTAATCAAGTTATGTTTACGGCGGTGATTATGTTTTTGTTGTCCACCATAACCACTCTATATACCCCGGCTGTTACCACCATAATTCCCGAGATTGTGGAGAAAGAGGGGTTAATGAGAGCCAATGCGCTGGTTAGTCAGGTGGCTTCTGCCTCCAATCTGGGAGGGCCGGTACTTGCCGGCATCCTCTATGGAGGTTGGGGAATTGCGGGAGTTACTTTCGTCAATGCCATAAGCTTCTTTGGGTCTGCAATCCTAGAGCTGTTTATTGTATACAAGCCTGAGAAGAGAGAGAAGACAAGGATTTCTGTCAGAGGCTCTTTCGTGGAGATGAAGGATAGCTTTGTCTATCTGCGAAAGGGAAAATCGGTATCTCTAAGCTTTATCCTGTCCTATGGTCTCTATAATATCTGCCTGGTACCGGTGCTTACCATTCTGATGCCATTTGTCCTTCGCAATCTATTAGGAGTATCCCCTCAGGGTTATGGTGTTATAGAAGGAATTGTGGCAGTGGGAATGATTGTGGGAACCTCTCTCATCAGCCTATTTCCGACCAAATTTCCAGTGAGTCAGGTACACCGATGGTATTACCTAATGACAGCGGCCATTGCCCTTATGATAGGAGGCGCCTCATTAGGGCCCCACTACTGGGTAGTAGTGCTGTGGACCTTGGCAGGTTTTCTGATCATGATGGCCTTAGGTATCGGCAATGTAGTGACGCTATCCCATACCCAGCACATTATGGAAAAGGAATACCTGGGGAAGGTCAGTGCCTTTTCTACTGCCTTTGCAACAGCCACGATTCCGGTGGGACAGATGTTGTTCGGTTGGTATATGGAGTTATCCGGTGCCCTGATTCCGTTATTGGTGTTTGTTCTTGTCTCCAATCTTGCCGTGACACTATTTATGAGGAAGAAAGTTGCGGGTATCATATAATTAACAAACACCCCCATGGGTTAACAGAAAAGCTAATTCATCGGGGGTTGTCTTATTATGAGCTATCCGTGAAACGATTCGAGAATAAATTTTTTTAATTCGCTTTTGTTGGTTACACCTAATTTTGCATAGATCTCGGTGTATCGTTTGCTTACGGTTACTTCTGATAGATTTTTTTTTGCCGCTATTTTTTTATTGGATAACCCTTGCAGAGCATAGGCTATGTATGGATAATCATTTTTTGACAAGACACTGTACATGCTATTTATGGATTCTGATTTAGAATAATCTACATAATGTTTGTGGATGTCATTTCCCAAGCGAGCAATCTTTTGAGCAAACTTGTCTGGAAATTCAGATAGTACTTCTGTGAAAGAGGGACCTATGTATGAATAATAAAGTGCAGGAAGCCAATACAGTTTATGTTTCTGCGCAATCACAACTGCTTTCTTATAATGCTCCCTAGCTTGTAGTTGATTCGACTGAAGCGAATAGATTACTCCAAGATATATATGTATGGCTTGTGATTCAAAAATATAGCCTTTTCTGTGGAGAATATCACAGTTTAGCTCATACATGGAAAGGTTTGTTTCTTTAGAATCTTTGATGTATGAAACACCCAAAGAATAGGTGGAAAGGCTTAGCAATAAGGGAAGAAATGAATCGTGATAAGAGTAATTTGAATCAATACAAAATTCGTATGATGAATTCTTGTCATTGCCGTTATAAGAGTCTAATGAGTGTTGTAAAAATAACATTTCTTTCTTGTATGGGAAATCTTCTGAGAGCATCGATTTGAATTTGTTGAAATATAAATATCTATGATTCCGGTCCGAGGATTGTTGAGATAGTAAGCAAGCATAATACAATGCGGAAATTTGCACATATCGATTTTTTGCTGTGTTCGGCAGATCTGCTAATGCATTCTTTGCCTCTTCAAAACGGCACTCATAGAAAAGAAGTTGAGCTTGTCTTAACTGCAGCTCCTCATCTGTTAAGGCAGGAGAGTAGGATTCGATTTCAAAGTCTACAAAGAAAGGGAAGCGAAATTGCTCTTCCAATGTGGTGTTTGCATTTTCTTTTGCGGTTTTGGTTCTTTTGTCAATGGGTTTCTTGGTACCTTTTGGAATAAGCCATCCGTTACCGATAAGCATTGCTCCGGGAATTCTTCCATTTCTTATTAAAAGGCCTATGCGTGATACACTAATGCCCCATAAATGCGAGGCTTCTTTTAATGAAATATAATTCATATTACACCCCTACTATCATTTTAGTGTTAGTATAATACAAAAAATTCGAGAAGTCTACAAATATCCAGTTAAAATCTTGATTTATGACTTATATCGTCAACATATTACATTTTCAACGTAATAAAAATGCTGGTTTTATTTATGAAAAAATGCGATTTCGTATATTGTTCATAGTTATGTGATTCATTATAATAATATATTATGGAAAAGCCTGTATAGACTATAGGAAGAGTTTGTCAAATACATCACTTGATAAGCAAGGATGTTTGTGATATGCTGTCTTTTTGTAACTATGCATATTATGGCACTCTGTATCCGTAGCTTTTTGCGGGAACAGTGTGCCTTTTTTTGTCCATAAAATACAAAGGAGAAAAACCAAATGAAAAAACATAAACTGAAGATATTTTTATCGCTTTTTCTTACAATTACCATTCTATGTCAATCCACGGTAAGTGGTCTGGCAGAAACCAGCACTTTAAATTCTCTCCAAACTCTGTATATCAGTGATGTGGCCATAGGAACAAAAAGTGAACTAGTTGCTGCAGGCTATCAAGTTGATGATTCCTCCTTTACCGGAAGATATATGAAAAAAGGTGAAACATTCAAAAACGGTAGCAACAGCAATGTTTACGGAAACGGTGTTTGTATCGGATATAAAACAACCCATAATCCCAAAGAAGCTATTACTGATATTTCGGTGATGGATATGTATGGCGGTTACAATCAGCTTTCCTATATGGATTTGCTGAAAGAACAAAAGAAAGATATGGTGTCATATGCAAAGAACATACAGACTGTTGCAAATGAATTCAAAGAGAATTACCATGCCGGTAACCAATATGCCAAGCTTGCTTACACAATGCTTAACTACTTGATGGTTCCTGCTGAAGACGGAAGAGAGGATATGTTGATGGGCGATTATTTGACATCGACGGATCTTGATCTTAGCGAAGATGATTTTGTCAATATGGTATTTATAAGTTCCTCTGTGGTGACAAGTTACATATATTCTCAGCTTTGTTTCGGCGTTTCTGATGATCTATCATCCTCGTTATCACGGTCATGGCTTACTCGCTTGTGTGAAAACGGCCCATTTGTTTTGGAAGATGAAAAAACCGGAGAGCCTATTACCGATGCCGGCATTATTAATGATTATTACGACCAAAATCTGGATGGTCTTTATAGGCAACGTGCTGCTAAGTTATTTGATGCAGTAAAGAAGTTTGCCGATGAATACAAACTTGCTTCTATGCGAAATGGTGGAGACAAACTTGAAATTGAATTAACTGCAGAAGAAGCAAAGGCGGTTGAAAAGGAAGAATGTGATTCTCTCAAACTGGATTTGACGGATGTGGAGTCTCAAACGACCTCCACACTGGAAAAAGACAAAACACAATGTTCCGATGCAATTATATTATCCCTTTATCAGAAACTGGATGAGCGTGACGAAGACGGTGAGCCGATTTATTATTATGGGGAAGATGAGGAAGGAAATACACGCTCTCTTGCGGAGTTTTTTATAGAAGTAGGATCTGCTGACTTTAACGCAGGTGATGATCCGACACAGACATATCGTTTACTCTATCCTATGATTATGGAACAGTACGGTCAATTACCCATGACATCCGGACAGGAAATCATGTTCTATGTATCCGGTTTTACTGCCTCTGTTTCCGTTGCTTTGGGGGATATTTCCCTCAGTGAAACTACAAAAAATTGTACGGATAGTGCAAAAGAGATGCTTAACTTAAACGGCGGCAAGGCAGTATCTATTTGGTTTAATGTAGATAAGTCCATGTACGACGGGGATGCGGACGGGGTTTATTGGACATCATCCCTTGCAAGAATAACCGCTGCAAAGAACAGATATGATCTTCTTACCGAACCCACAGATGCCAAAGAATACACAACCAAAGAAAAATTGAAAGATGCTATGCTTCTGACCGGAACGGCAGCCATTACTATGTCCACAGTCAGCTCGATACTGGGATTATTGGTGGGAGCATTTTCCACGGTGTCGGCTTCAGGGGAGACGATAGCGGCAGTGGCTGCCGCATATTGGGCGGGAACGGCAGTATCATACACAACTACAACGTGTGTTGCATGTGTTGTGGCTCAAGCCATGACGGTTATGGTAGCTGTGAGTGTTGTTATTATCGTTGTCATGGCACTTATCTACCTAATTGATGATATTATCCATCAAAAAAGCAGTGATTTAGATTATACCGAAATTCCGAATATCATTTATGATTACAAGGATGAGGTAGATTTCTCCGGATGTGCAGTGAAGTATTCTCCTATTTTGTCAGTGGGGATTGCCTCTCCTTCAACGTCTGGGATATTCTCGTATTTTAGTACCAATCGCTGTTTTCCTTGGGTATGCCTATTTTATACAAAGGATCCCAATGCCGGCAAACCAATCACTTTAGAAATGGATGGTACGACGGTTGTAACACCTCCTTTTGTTTCCTATTATTCTGGTAAAGTTATAGATGCTTCCATGGGAGTAAACATTAAAAATGTGGGGATTATGGGCATGAAAGAGGATGGGCTATATTACGAAAGGCAGCTGGCAAGAGGCAGTACTTTGATGACCATTCCTCTAAAGAACTATTGTGACACCGAACCTGGCGAAGGATATATGCCTATTCATGGTTTCAGTGAAAACTTTATGTATAATCTTGCCTATTATGGTTCTGATGGTTTTTCCGGATCCCTTGAGGATCGCCTCAAGAATCTGAACTTTGCATCAAAGCTGGGCTGGTATATGCACCGGGAAGAAAGCCAGCAGAAGACGAAGGACGGCAAATATATATGCGATGTGATGATGGCTTCAGACACATCCCATGAGGTTGCCAAAAATAAAATTATTTCTGCAGGGTATGAGCTTATTAATGAGGATCTTACATCTGACGCTAATGTACATACCTATATTGGTTACATCACTACCGACAATCAAAACGATGCGCTGACTGACTTACGTGTTGCATATTCCTCCGGTATTGATCCAAAAAGCGGAACAATTTCCCACGGAGCCGCAACCTACGGCTGTTGCGGAAATGTCGGCAATCTTTGTTTGATGGAAACCAGCAGTCCCTATGCAGGGACTCCGATTTTGACAGAAGGTCTAACGGTTTCTCATTCCTTTACAGACTATCGCGGAGTAGAACCGGTCAATTTGTTCTGCGGTGGTCCTGCATTCAACTTCAACAGTGGAAACGGCTGGAAGGTTGGACAAAAAGAAGGGGCATCAAAGTGGGAAACCAAAACTTATATTTATTTTCTTCCTTCCGAAACTTTCACCGCCAATGCACAGGATGCAGAGGAATATGTGGGCGGTATTGCCTTTTTCTCAGGAAATAATATTGAACAGTACATAGCCGATACTGGATGGACAATTCTTTCCGAAACGGATATATCGGGACACCAGTATACAGGGCTTCACGTGTGGGACGATGAAAAGGACAGCTCGTTCAAGACATTGATTTGTTATTCTACCACCTATAATCCATATCGTGCGGTTTACGGATTGACACAGTATACTTGTGAACTTATGTCGACAGGGCTTATTTACAATATTTCTGTCGGCGGTTGCGGTTACACCGCCTGCGACGTGTTCCAGCAGGGAGGTGTTGGAGACCTGAGTACCAAAGAGCGTGCCCTTCGGTACTCTCACGCTTACCGTTCCAGCAACTACTACGAAGGCTCCTATTCATCCGACGAAGGTAGCACTAAAAAAGACCGCTACGGTATGCAGGAATGTATCGGATTCCAAGAAGAAGATGAAACGCAAAAAGCGATTTTCCGTGACGTCATTGCCGCCGGTATGTACGTTACAGGAAACACCACATACGACATCAAGACGGCCAAGCCCATTCAGGCAGACGAATTGTATGCAACAAATTCTTCTGAATTCAATCCTAAGCAGCAGACTCCCGTACGAAGCATGACCGACTGGTATTCCGAAAAAGGTGTCAATCTCGGGTATCAGGAGGAACTGGATCAAGAATGGCTGGACAAATTGAGTTGGTGTAACCATTTGTGCAATGAAAAGCTTTATCTGTATATCGATCGCCAAGATACGGTTAAGGGAAACTTTGTCGATACAATCAAAGTGGCTTATTCCGGCGACGGCAGAATCGGTGCCAACGGAAAAAAGAGTGAGATGGAGTCACCATATGATATGGCAATCGTCGAGTTGCTTTCCGCAGGTCCCGGACAGTTAATCCCCATCAATCTAAGTGCGGATGACGACACATACCGTGTGAAATATGAAAGAACCGCCAACTCCGAAGATGCCGTCCTGTTGAAAAATGCAATAACATGCAGGAGTCAGGAGGAATGTAAGGCGGCCACTTATTCTTGTCATTTAAGCAGATCCTTTTCCACCGATCTTCGTTATGTGAATTGCGATTATTCCGATGAGGTGGCCTATATCTGGGTGACATATACCAACGCGGTGACCAACAATTTGTCCGATATCCGTCTGTATGAGTCGGACAGCAACACAGCACCGAAGGAAATGACGTTGTCCGACGGTTCAAAAGCCAATCTCTGCGGTGACGGATTCCGGGTGGATAATGGTTCAAAATACTACTATCTCTATGGAGTACGCGGGCTCGGAACCCGCATAACAGAGATCAGCCTGGGATCAGAAGTATTCCATCTGGACGATTGGACTACGGTGACAGTTGATAACTGTGCTTCGGATTATTCCAAGTATTACATATATGCCGAACATTATAAGAACAAGAAATATCAATATTATGTTACATCCATTTGTACTGCTTCCGGGAAGACCGAACGTGAAGCGCAAATTGCTTTATTAAATCAAGGTTGTCGGTACGCTTGCCCATTTAATTTAAGTCCGGGGCTGGATCAACCTATATATATGGGATATGGTTTAACCTCCAACTATCAAAAGGCATATTCCGGACTGATTCTGGCAAACAACGGTCAAGATGATACAATCAGCGATATTATCGTAGGAAAAGATGCCTATGAACGTATTGAAGATAATTTGAACACAGGTGTCTATGATGCAATCATCAGCTTATATGCAACAAAGAGTCAACGAAAAGCACACGAGGCGGATCCCGACGGAACTACAATCGGGCATTACATTTCAGGTGTTATGTTCTGGTATGATAAGAATTTGAAGGACTGCTTTGATGGAAACGATGATGAAGTCAAGTCCAAGCTTAAGACCTATCTTTCTAACTTAAATACGGAAGATAGGAAGTATCTTACTCATTATCTTTATGATGATGGGGGCAATGTTATAAAGATGGATATTGTCACTGACTATAACAACAAAATCATTAACTGTAATCTTGGCGCTGAAAACTTTGTATCAAAAAATGCAAAAACTGCAGATGTATTTATGTTCGTGCATTATTCGGATAACTATGTCAGAGATCCTGCTAAACTGACTGGTTCTCTGTTCTCTTCTAAAAACATTATTTGGTTGTTTTTGTCGGCAACGGCATTACTGGGATGTGCGGTATTGGTCATCCTTATACAAAAGAAACGCAAAATAAATAACAAAGGAGAAAAAATATGAAAAAATTCATGAATCTATCCCTGGCAGTATTTATGGCGGTATTAATGGCTGTGTTATCGCCGATACAGACATTGGCTGCCTCAACGAATCAGTATTTAAGCGATATCAAAATAGCTTACGGCGCTGATGGAGACAAATTGCTTACAGAAGCCGGATATCAGGTATTCGAAACTCTTGACGCCAATAACGGCGGCAACGGCGGACCTGTTTGGATTGGTTATAAAACCACAACCAACAGTAATGAAGCAATCACGGACATATCCCTTATGAATATGAAGGGCGGATATTCTTTTGAGGCCTATCAGCAGGAACTGGAAGAAATCAGCAACAATATTACCGCGATGCTCAATAATTTCTCAGCTTCCATTAAAGAATTTCGTGAAAACTATAAAAACAAATCGGAATATGCTATTCGTGCTTATACATTGTTACAGAAAATTGTCGAGGATGATACAGGTAGCAAGATGGGCGACTTAATGCTTGATGCCGGCACCGATGAAGCGACACTTCATACCATATTTATGCAGGGTAACACCGAGATTCTCGATGTTATTTACACAGCCCTGGCTCTCGGATGTACCGACGTTTCAGACGATTCCTTCCTTGACCGCCTTGAAAACACGGTTTTGTCGGACGAGATCCCTCCGTCCCGCAACAATGCCCGTACGCAGATTGCCGGAGTTCTTGACGACTTCCGTGCACAACTGTTGAATGCCAAGAGCACTGCTGATGCCATAAAAGATGCTGGTGGTATCGATGCGTATTGCCAAACCATTGAGGAAAGTGAAGTTGATACGGCACTCTACTATCAGAGTCTCTATGAAGCAGCAACAACTTATAAGTTCGGCAATACAGGACTTACTCTTTACGATGCAATGATGCTTCCTACAACCTACACCGGCAACAACCAACTCTATCTTGACGACACAATGATTGATTTGCTTGCCACCGCCGTGACACCTGGTCAGGTCGGTGCAGTTGGCACAGTTGGTCTCGGCTCTTTGGTAGCAAACGCATACAGCACAAAGGCAAAAGCAAACGAAAACGCCGCCATGAAAGAGAGTTTCAGTTATGTTGATACCTGCCTCAAAGAGTTGGACGATATCGATGATATCTCAGTTTATTTTGGTGTTGATCGTAGCTTATTTACCGACACTGATAGCATTGCCTTGACAAGTGCCGCAATTCGTGAAAAAGCAAAGACCGAGGGTGCTGATTTCGGAAAGAGCAAGGATTGGAGAGAAAACAAGGCACTGAGAATTTCTTTGGCGGTTCTCTCCGGAGTTACCGGCGCAGTTGCCATCGGCTGCGGTGCCGCTGCCATTGCTATGAAAGCTACGCTTAACATAACCTATAATACTACTTTTACTGTTGTTGGATACTCAGCGGCGATTGACGGCCTCCAATTCGCGTCAAAAAAAGCACTTACTGAAGCAATGATGGGGCATTTACCCGATATTTATCAAGACACATCCTGGAAAATCATGAACTTTCAAACCTCAACTTCAACTTGCTGCTTCGGTACCTATTCAGCAATTGCATTCAAGGCTCTGGCAGTAGTCGGTGCCGTAGCCATGGTTGCTTCTTTGGTGTTGACTTTTCTCACAGTTCAATCTTATTTGTATCATCCCGATACCGAAAAGGTTGAATACACAAAAATTCCGAGAGTTCTTGTTGACATGAAGTATGACGAAAAGGCACAAAAGACTTATTATGTATACTATGCGGCAAAGCTGGTAACAGCGGCAGAAAACGAAACCGACAGTTTGAAGTTGTATGGAGATCTTAATGCGCTAAACGGATCCGAGGAATGGGTAGCACTCTACTATTCCAAGGATGCCCGTCTCGGCAATCCTCTGACTCCTACAGCTTTGGTAAAAGGAAACACCAAATTGACCTCAACACAAGCCAAAAACTATAAGGCAGTCCACGATTTTAATTCCACCGCCGCCGCTAACTTCAATCAGTTCAGCAAAAAGAGCGGTGCGCCTTCCATCTATTTCTTCTTGAAGATGGATACCTCTGCTGCAAATAATACTGGTTCCATTTTTGCATCCAGCACACTTTCAATCGGCATCATAGCATTTACGGTTGGAGCAGCACTCGCTTTTATCTTAACAATCACAGAGATGAAGCGCCGTAACAAAAAAGGTACAGTTGAATCAAACTGACAAGAGGTTATTATGAACGATTATATTTGGCGAATACTTTTTGTTTTGATTCCGTCATTTCTAGCTTTGATTTACGGAATCGGCCGTGTGTTTCCGAGAACACACGGCCTCTATTTCCGAATGCCCACTATGGCTGTCGCATGCCTGTTTATGGCCCATCTTTCCTATTTTACACTGATCATTACCGGAAACTCCTTCGACACCGAGGTAAATATAGGACTTTTGGGAGGGCTCGGATCAGCTTTGTTTTTCTGTACGCAAAACACAAATCCTGTTTCCTCCATATATTACGATCCGAAAAATGACAACTCCAAAAGTCGGCATTTTCCTTGGATCGCTCCGATTGTGATTATGGTTACCTATGTTGTGACAGAGATAGGTTGGTACTGTCAATGTGACACTTTTGGTTTTTCATATTGGATAGGAATAGTTGGGTCCTTTGGACTAATATCTGCAATCAATGCACGAACCGCCTTTACTACCTTGCGATTTGCTCTGGTACCTGACGAGAAATTCGGATTCGTGAGTTGCGTTAGACCATATAATATTGTGTTAACTTGCTTTCTTATTTTGACAACGGTAGAAAAATACATTCGTTATCTTTGGGTGAGTTCGGTTATAGAATGGATATTGATGCTTCTGTTTTATATCGTATTCGCTGTAAACATTTTGTTGCTCCTACCTTTGCAGGAAAGGGGGCGAGTCAAATTCCTGACTTCGTTGTAATTGCCTATATATGTTTATGTATCCCTTTTATTTTGATGCTGGCCTTTTTGGAACCGAGAAGTCGCAGAGTTTTTTCCTTTGCCATTGTAGGTATGACAGTGGCATTGATAACATCGCAAATTAATTCTATTTTATTGGAATTCTCGGGCAATAATTATTTCAATACTACAGTGAATATTACCCCTGTCACTGAAGAAATTGCCAAAGCAATCCCCGTACTGTTTTTTACCTTTGTTATGGCTGAAAAGCGGGAAGATATTATTTCAACTTCTTATTCCGTTGGTTTTGGATTTGCCATGCTGGAGAACATTACTATTTTTCTGCAATCCACAGATTCATTAAGTATTCTATGGGTGTTATCTCGCGGTGTGGGTGCGGGATTAATGCATGGTATTTGCACAGCCTCTATCGGAATGGGAATGTCATTTGTCAAATACCAAAATAGATTATTTTTACCGGGGACTTTGTCGTTACTGATCTTTGCAATTTTGTACCACAGCATATTTAATACACTGGTTCAATCTGAAAATTTGCGGCAAGTAGGCGTGCTTTTGCCAATATTCACCTATATTCCTTTTCTGGTTATTTATTGGAAAAGAATAAGAAAAAATCAAGAATACAAATGATGGAGGAAAGGGAAAATGCTCATGATAAAAAAACTGTGCCGAATGTTACTGGCGTGTATGCTGTTTGCTCTATTGATGTGGGCAGAAACGGTCTCAGTATATGCGATTGATAAAAGTCACCAATGTGACGAGGACGCTACGGTTTCGTGCTATGCGGACGGAAATCAGCTGATTGCCGAGTGTTCCTCTTGCGGAGAGCAATATGATGCGACGGTTTCTATTGATATGCAAGATGGCTCCTCTTTTAACTGTACAGGTGTAAAAATTAAAGTGTCCGACGCCGGTTGGAAAGACATCGGGGCTGAAGACTATGTGGTTCTCTATGAAGGTTCCGGAGAAACCGACTATCCCATCAGCGATGTGGTACCCACTGCATCCGGTACCTATACGGTCAGCCTTTCATTGAGATGGCTTTGGGATTCTGAAGAATTTGATATGGTTGAAATGTATCGCACAACACCGATTACATTTACGGTGAATGACCACGATTGGCAATACAAAGCCTCCGGGTATTCCATCGTTGCCACATGTAAGCATTGTGGGGAAAAGGCATCGGTAACTATTGATACATCGGCTGTTTACGAGGCAAGCCGTAACTGTGATACAACGGCACTGCAATATGAGATTTTCTATGAGAACAATTGGAGTTGCCATAAGAATATTGCTCATTACAATGTTCTATATTACGGATATGAAACCATTAGCAAAAGTCAAACCAGGCAGTATGTTAGAACAACTCAAAGACCGGTAAATGCAGGTAATTATACCGTAAAGCTTGCTCTTTTGACAGATGAAGATGATACAGATTCTGCTTATTGTTCCACCATGGAAAAACCGTTCTATGTTGCTGACATTTCAATCAATCAATGTGAGGTGAAAGAATACGGTCCGACACAAATTGCTAATTTTACAGAGCCCAAAAGAAATAGTATTGGAAGACTTTGCGTTGGAACCGCATCAGAGCTATTATGGTGCGTATATCATATGGATCCGGGCGATGATATTTGGCTGACCAACGACATTATTGTCAACCCCATCACCGTTACGGATGAAGGAAAGATTCGCTCTGCTTCCTATCAAATATACAAATGGGAGGGAATAGGAACAGAATCCAAAGAGTTTACTGGAACGATTTTTGGAAACGGCTATAGGATTTACGGGCTTTATCACCCGGAAAAAGATAGCAAAAACAGTTCCGGCTTCATCAATGCTGCATACGACTGTGCTATTTACGAACTAACCGTGGAAAACTCGATGCTTGTAAACAGTAATGCTGCTGCAATCATCGGAAGATACCGTGCAACGGATAATACAGTCACCCATCAAAACGATTGGGTTGCCTTGAATTCATACATCAATGCCGAAAACACAGCTGGCGGACTGATTGGCTTATATAGAGCTGACAATGGCGGATACACAGCTACGTGGTTTGATGACTGTTATAGCAACTGCCGTGTGTCCGGCACTTGGTCCGGTGGACTGATCGGTGGAGTTGATGAGAGCAGAGCGGCTAATAAGCTTTACATTGATCATTGCGCCAACTACGGAGATATCACCGCTGTCAAATACGATGGTGGCGGACTGATTGGAAAACTTGAAGTTCGAAAAGACGGCTCGGTGAGACTAACCAATTGTATCAATACCGGCACGATTAACGGTAAGAGTTATGCCGGAGGAATCATCGGATATTACTATAGCAACGGCTCCTGTGTTACCCTGCGTAACTGTACAAGTATTGGATATATCGATGTTACATCCGGTGTCAAAAGTGGTATTTGCGGTGCAAGTTCAGGAGATTATTACACAAATGGTGCCTATCAAGTAAGCGAAAATTACTATTATGATGCACCGAGAGCATACGGTAAAGCTCCTGAATCTTTTGGGGACGCGGAGCTTCTTACCAAAAAACAAATAAAAGACGGCTTTATTTGCCAAAAATACGGACATAAATCCGAAATGCACTTCTCCAATGTTGTGGTGGCCGGTTGCGAAACCGATGGAAGCATGGAGAAAAAATGCATGGTTTGTGGAAAGGTATTGTCAAAGCAGAACACAAAGGCTCATGGCCACTATTATGAGTATGGAACATGTATTTACTGTGGGAAAAGTAATAATGTTATTGGCTCAATGGTCTACCGTTCCAGTCCTATTGTGCTTGCCGTGACGGGATGCACACTGGTGATTGCGGCTGTTATTGTCGCAGTGATGAAGAAAAGGCAACATAAATAATAAATACATCGTATAAAAAAGCACGATAGAAATCGTATCTCTACGAAACTATCGTGCTTTTTTGTTACTAATGCCCCTTAAGTTGGATTACTTGTATAGTTATCTGTTTCCTTTATTTTCTTTCATATCTATAGTTTTCGAATATAATATGTTTATGACGATCCAGTGCCATTAATAGTATCATTCCTAAGACACCACAGGCAATAATCTGACCGGCACCTACCGTTGCCATCATGAATGGAATGCCATCCTCTGCTCCATATGCCTTTAATAGAATGAAAGGAACCACTAAAGCATTGAGTACAATGGGTGGAATGGGCACTAAGAATTTGTGTTTACGTAAGCCATAGGACAGGGCTGCCGCTACCAAAGTAGTAAGACTTCCAAAGATAAAGTCCAGTGGTGCACATCCTGCCAAAAGATTCCCTAGAAAACAACCTACAAATAAGCCTGGAATGGCAGCAGGGGTAAAAAAGGGAAGAATGGTTAGTGATTCGCTGATTCTAAATTGAATCGCAGACACACTGATTGGTTGAAATGCCAATAACAGCACAATGTACAGACCAGCAATAATAGCTGACTGCGTGAGAAATAAAACTTTCTTATCCATATTAATCTCCTTTAGTTTTGTTTTACGAGTGGAAGGTTTCGAACACTCGATTGCATTTGCTACTATAACGTATATGAAGAGAAAATGCAAGAAAGAAATATTTGTGGTACAAAGAAATATTTGTGTAAAGGTGACATTATATGTATAATTAGCTTAACTATTGTCTGTGGAGAATCCAAGAAAATTTCTCTTTCAACGAACTCATCATTGACACTGCATCCCTGTATCAGAGTGTCTTCAGGTGAAAAAATAATTGATTTAACGAGATTGTTTTATATTCCATGAGAATCACTATATGGATTTTCTTTTATTAAGAGAGGAGATAGTATTATGAATATAGGTATTATTATTCTGGGTGGTGTATTACTAATATTAATTGTAATACTTATTTTTATGTTTCCATTAGGTGAAGGAAGACCGACTACATACATGGACGGGAAAGGAACTTTATTGAAAGGAAGCATCTG
>JAEYPA010000003.1 GCA_023411225.1 Bacillota bacterium | reverse complement strand
TCTTAGGTCTGTATGCCTGTGGTGAGGTAACAGGTGGAATGCATGGTGCTGACAGAATTGGGGGACTATCCTCGGCCAATGCCTTGGTTTTTGGAAGAATATCGGGAAAAGAGGCCGCATTATTTTCAAAAGAAATTGATTCATGTTCTCCAAATGTTTGGGAAGTGGAATCCCCGAACATGGAAGATGACGCTGAAATAAGAGAAGAACTGTCTGGAATAATGACAGAGTACGCCATGATTAAACGCTCTGAACAGGGCCTTAGTGAAGGGCTTTTGAAACTGACTGGCCTTAAAGAGAGGCTTAAGGGGAAGAAAGATATGCAGAATGCATTACTGGCAGCAGAGTGTGTTCTGACAGCTCAAAAAATGAGGAGAGAAAGTAGGGGCTCCCATTTTAGAGAGGACTATCCCGAAAAAAGGGAAACAGAAGAAACCTTACAGATCATCAGTATGTCTAAGGATAATACTCTTCAGGTACAAAGAGAGGTGAGAGGGTGACAGAACATTTGGAAGAATATAAAGGTGACTTTCCTGCACCAAAAGATTTTTGGGAATTTTGGCAAAAAAGGATGAAAGAGGCGGACAGAATAACTTCATCTTTTTACATGGAAAAAGCAAAGATCCCATCCTTTCAAAAATGTGAATTTTATGACTTTTGGTACTACGGGATTCATGGAGAAAGATTATATGCTAAGGTGATTCTTCCAACCTGTACTACGCCTCCTCCTGTGATACTACAGTTTCATGGCTATCCGGGAGCATCCAGAAGCTTTTTAGAGCTAGCTTCTTTTGCCGCTCTTGGCTTTGCGGTTGTGTCTCCGGACTGTCCAGGACAAGGTGGATTAGGGGAAGATACAGGCGGTTATGTGGGAACTACTGTTACCGGACACCTTGTTGCCGGTTTAGATGGAGAAGTTCAGGATATGTACTATGTGAGGCTCTATCAGAATTTTCGTATTCTTAGTAATCTCCTTACGAAAGTGCCTGCAATAGATGGCAGACAGGTCTTTGTGAATGGAGCTTCTCAAGGTGGTGGAATAGGAACGGCATTCTGTGCGTTGAATCCTGACAGAGTAAAAAAGGCAGCTATTTTATATCCGTTTCTAAGTGATTTTAGTAAGGTATGGGATTTGGGAGCGGATGAAATAGCATATGAAGGTTTACGCTACTACTCCCGCTGGTTTGACCCTGATGGCAGAAAATCCAAGGAAATGTTTCGGAAGCTATCCTATATTGATACCAAAAACTTTGCCCCTTATGTTACCTGTGAGGTACTTTTCGGCACAGGTCTTGCAGACACTGTTTGCCCGGTGGTCACACAGACAGCAGTATACAACAACCTGAAATGTAAGAAAAGAAGAATTTTCTTTGAGGGTTTTGGACATGAGGAAATTCAGGATTTCGATGATTTGCTGGATGCATATTTTAGGGAGGATTAGGAGATATGGATGTTTCGGAGTATCTGAAAATACAGAAGAATTATGTTGGAAAAACTCAATGTCCAAAAGATTTCTCAATTTATTGGGGACAAAAAATAGAAGAATGTAAAAAGAGGCTGGACTGGGAAGAAAAAAGGGAAGAGTATGGCGGAAAATATCTCTCTACAAAACGAATTCTTTACCGAACTCTGGATGGGGGAGAAGGAAGGGCCGATTATATTTCCCCCCTTGAAGGAAAAATAGAGGGAATGGTTATCCTTTTTACGGATGCAGGGAGAGAGATAAGGGGCAGACATTATCTGTCGCGATTTCCTGCCTTGGGTTACGCTGTATTAGCTTTGGGCAACCGGAACTATTATAGAGACCATGTATGGCATGAGAGAGATTTTAAGGATGTTAAATATATTGAACAGGCTTATACGGATTCTTTTTTGATGGTGGAACTTGGGAAGCGGTTATATCCTAAAAACGAGAAAGAACAGGAGATGCAATTCTTCTTTACAGGAGAAGGCTTTGGCGGTTCACTGGCGGTAACCGCGGCATATATGCTACACAAAAAAGCAGGATGTATGATTTTAAACCCTTGTATTTGTGATTTAAAAGCAGGAATGGAACTGTATGATACCAGATTTTTTGCCAGAGAGGTAAAGGCAGATCTACTGATGGGAACATCTCTTATGGATACCATATCCGAGCCTCTATCCCAGGCAGCCTTATATCACAGTTTTCGAGGGAAAAAATATCGAAGAATATATCCTAAATATGGACATGAGCGAATTAATTTTTTTGAAAATGAAATGCTTGTTTTTATGAGAGAAGGGAAAGTTCATGATTAGAATTGGCATTATTGGAATTGGCAGTATTGCCATAGATTATCTGGAACTGATTAATTCAGGGAAGGTAAAGGGGTGCTGTATTGCGGCACTTTGTAGCAGAAATCAGGAGAAAATTGCACGAGTAAGGGAAGAAATGAACGCAAAGGATCGGATGGAATTGTTTACGGACTACAGGGAGCTTATTTCATCGGGAACTTGCGATGCAGTCCTTATTTGTACACCTCATAAAGAACATCCGAAAATGGCAGAGTATGCATTGCAAAACAAGGTTCACATTTTGGTTGAAAAACCAATTGGAATAGATCCTAAAGAGGTGGAACATCTGTTGGTAGTAAGCGAACATAACCCGGACTGCGTATGTGGAGTAATGTACAATCGCAGAATGTCAAAAGCATACCAGTTTATCAGGAAACAGTTAACAGACGGTGTGCTGGGAGAGATAGTCAGAGTGACCTGGACCATTACAAATCTCTATCGGACAGTGGCGTATTATACGTCCTCTCCATGGAGAGGAACCTGGGAAGAAGAGGGTGGAGGAATACTCATGACACAGGCCTCTCATCAGCTTGATCTGTTACAGTGGCTTTGTGGTCCGATTCGGGTGGAAAAGGCAAGGTGCGCAACAGTTGACAGAGATTTGGAAGTAGAGAATGATGTGGAAATTCTATTTACCCTTAAGAATAATGCACATGGTCAGTTTATTGCTTCCGCCCATGAGGCTCCTGGGATTAATAGGCTTGAACTATGTGGCACAAGTGGAAGCATAATGATAGAAGATGATTCGAAAGTACGTCTAATTCGGTTAAAGGAAGATGAACGCAGTTTTAGTCGGGAATCAAAACTTCCTTTTGCAAAACCGGATTATGAAGAAGAAAACTTTATTTTTGATGATAACGACAACAAGGTTCAACAGGCGGCTGCATTACAGAACTTTGTGGATTGTGTAAAAGGAAAGACTATAATCTTTTGTAGTTTGGAAGAAGGAGCAAGATCATTCTATATGATAAAGGATGTTTATGCGAATGCACTAGGAAAGGAGAATCGGAATGAATCATAGAGTTGAGGCATTAAAAGGAAAATTGATCGTATCTTGTCAAGCTCTGCCTAATGAACCACTTCATTCTTCATACATTATGGGAAGAATGGCGGTTGCAGCAAAAATGGGAGGAGCCTGGGGAATTCGTGCTAATACGAAAGAGGATATCGCAGAGATTCAAAAGGAAACAGGACTTCCGGTTATTGGGATTATAAAAAAAGACTATCCAGGGTGTAATGTGTACATAACTCCTACCATGAAGGAAGTGGATGAATTAATGGAGGTGTCACCGGAAATCATAGCGCTAGATGCAACAGATAGTGATAGACCGGAAGGGAAGAGCCTTGACACTTTCTTTAAGGAGATAAAACAAAAATATCCTGAGCAGCTTTGGATGGCAGACTGCTCAACTTTGGAAGAATGCATTCATGCAGATGAGTTGGGATTTGATTTTATCGGAACAACCATGATTGGCTACACAGAACAAAGCAAAGGAATCAGAGTGGAATACGATGATTTTGCCATCATCAAAGAGATACTGGCACATGTAAAGCACCCTGTAATTGCAGAAGGAAATATAGATACACCGCAGAAGGCAAAGAGGGTAATCGAACTGGGATGTTACAGTGTTGTGGTAGGATCTATCATTACCAGACCACAGCTGATAACGGCTCCATTTGCTGAAGCAGTAAAATCATTGGAATTGTAGGAGATCAGAAATAGAATAAAAAAGAGCTGTTGTATATGGGCTAAGATGAGAGGAATATACGGCTTTTGATATCCTTTCAATCCACAGTACAACAGCCTTTCTTTTTAGGGTTTAATAGAACCTTGTCATACAATGGTAGGAATTAACTTGGCCAGTGCCTCGGCTAGCGCTTTATGTCCAGCTGAATCCAAATGCATATAATCAATCTTGTTATATTCCTTTACTACGCTGTTAGCATCAAAATAGTGGCAGCCCATCATTTCTGCTATTTTTTCATATTCTATACCAAGTTGCTCCGATTTCTCAGCACAGTTTCTTCCCATAGTGGAAAATATATCTGTATGTTCATAGCCTTTTTCTATACTTTTAGGGGTAATTACTAGAATATTCGGTTTATTGTTAGACCAGCAATCAGTTGCAATCGCCTTTGCGATAAGCCGTTTTAAGCCTAGGGCTATACATGCAGCGGAGGAACCAAAACGCTCCTTTGTGTCATTGGTGCCTAGCATAATAATCAATAAATCTACCGGTTCATGACTCATAAGACATGGATATATATAGGACAATCCCGATAAGCCTTCGTGAATTGGGTCATCATAGCACGTGGTGCGACCGGACAGACCTTCTTCAATGATCAGATAGTCAGAGCCAAGCTTTTGACCCAAGAGATAGGTCCATCGTGCATCTTCCTCAAAACGACCATTATCAGTAGCACGATAACCGTGAGTGTTGGAATCACCAAAGCATACAATATGTTTTTTCATAGCATATCGATCTCCTAACATAGAATTTTTGGGGGAAAAGTTATGTATTTTATACTTTTCTCTAATTATCATATCATTATCGCTAGGACTTATCAATAAATAATAAAATATTATTCCTTATAAAGAAGAATAATGAAAATAATTTTTGAACAGGATGTTAAAAGTAGAATATTACAGAGAAAGTGGTTCGATGAAAAAAGAGGGATGCCTACAGCAGTAAAGGAATCAAGTTGTTGGAACCTGGGACGAAAATATAATAGATAAAAATAATAACCAAAAACATATAAAAGAAAGAAATTTCTTTTAGAATTATTGACAAAAAATATATTTCCTATATAATATTATTAACATATCATAAAGTTAGACTATCAAATCAGAAGTAACATTTTTGAAAAGATATCCACTAGGATGAAGAAGGGTAGGTTGATTATGAGAGACATTACAAAGTATCAGGGAATTATTCCTGCATTTTATGCATGCTACGATGAAGCTGGAAGAGTAAGTCAAACACGTACGAAGGCATTGGTTGAGCATTTGATGAAAAAGGGCGTAAAAGGATTATATGTAGGTGGTTCCTCTGGCGAATGCATTTACCTAAGTGTACAGGAGAGAAAAGAAATTCTGGAAGCTGTAATGAAGATTGCCAAGGGAAAGATGACTATCATTGCCCATGTAGCATGTAATAATACAGCCGACAGCTGTGAACTTGCTGCCCATGCAGAAAGCCTAGGCGTGGATGCCATAGCGTCCATTCCTCCAATCTACTTTCATTTATCAGAACATGCTATTGCTAAGTACTGGAATGATATCTCAGCAGCAGCACCTAATACAGATTTTGTAATCTACAATATTCCACAGTTAGCAGGTGTAGCTTTAACACTACCACTATTCAAAGAGATGCTAAAGAACCCAAGAGTTGTTGCAGTTAAGAATAGCTCTATGCCAGTTCAGGACATTCAGATATTTAAAACAAACGGTGGGGAGGACTTTGTTGTATTTAACGGTCCTGACGAGCAGTTGATTAGTGGACTTGCTATGGGTGCAGATGGTGGAATCGGTGGAACCTATGGGGTAATGCCAGAGCTATACATCAAATTGTATCAGTTGTTTAAGGCAGGAGATATTGATACTGCACGGAGAATCCAAAATGATGTGGATACCGTAATTTATGCTATGTGTGCATGTAAGGGCAACCTATATGCTGTAATGAAGGAAATTATTAAGCTTAATGAAGGTCTCGATATAGGTGGTGTAAGGGAGCCGTTACCAGCACTGGTACCGGAAGATATGGCACAGGTTAAACAATGTATAGATATGATTAATGAGGCAATGATTAAGTATTGCTAAGACATATAGAATATATGGCATATGTGGCAGTGCTTGGAGGTGAAGGGTATGAACAATGATAAGTATGTGCAAGCTACAAAAATTGCAGTACTTGATATTGGAGGAACTTCAATTAAATCCGGAATATTTAAGAATGGATGTCTCAGTGAAGTGAAGGAAACTGACACATTTGCATCCTTTGGTGGGAACTACGTAATGAATAGGGCCAAGGAGATTCTAAAGAGTTATGGAGACTTTGACGGAATAGGAATCAGTACTGCAGGACAAGTAGATTTTGCAAATGGGAAAATACGCTATGCGAATAAAAATATTCCAGGTTATACAGGTATGCCTATTAAGGAAATATTGGAGACTGAGTTTCATGTACCGGTGGTTGTAGAAAACGATGTGAATGCAGCCGCTATCGGTGAGGCTCATTACGGGGCTGGAATTGGATTTCATGACTTTATCTGCCTGACCTATGGTACCGGAGTGGGCGGTGCAATTGTATTAAATGGTGATATTTATAGAGGAAGTACTTTTTCTGCTGGTGAAATGGGTGCAACGATTATACATCCTGAGGATAGAGATGCTAGGAAGGATATGTATAGCGGATGCTATGAAAAGTATGCCTCTACTTCGGCGTTAGTCCATAAAGTTTCAAGCATTGATAATTCTATTACCAATGGAAGAGATATCTTTAAGGCTCTTGGCAGATTGGAAATCAAGGCAGCAGTTGATGAGTGGATTCAGGAAATCTCCTTTGGATTAATCTCCTTCATTCATATATTAAATCCTTCCTGTGTTATATTGGGAGGAGGAGTGATGGAACAGGAATATATTCTGGATCATGTAAAAGAAAATGTTATGAATAATATTATGGAGAGTTATCGGAACGTATTGATTACTAAGACAGCACTGGGGAATAAAGCAGGAATGTTTGGAGCAGCATCGCTTTTACTTAGTAAAGGATTAGAATTGAGCCAATAAGCTCATTTTAGTTTGGTTCATATAGGCTATGAAAGGAAAAACTATGATCTATACAAAGATGAAAGATATCGAATCCTATCGGGGGATTCATGAGAATCTTGATAAAGCCATTTATTTCATAATGAATTGCGATTTGACAACTCTAATAATAGGACGTAATGAGATTTTTAAAGAGGATGTATTTATTAATCGCTTTAATTATCAAACCCTACCAATAGAAGATGCTTCCTTTGAAGCGCATGAGAACTATTTAGACATACATCTCCTTTTATCTGGAAAAGAACGAATTTGCATTAGTGATATGGATAATATGAAAATCAAAGGAAGAGATGTTGCCAATGATAGCATTGATTGTGAAGGTTTCATAGAACAACAGATAAATATGGAGCCAGGAGATGTATTAATTGCATTTCCAATGGATGCCCATATGGTAAAGGTTGAGTCATCAGGTAGTTGTACGGTAGAAAAAGCTGTAGTAAAAGTAAGATGGCATTGATTAGTTCATTTATACATTAAGGAATTCTAGATAGGAAGATGCCCTGTGAGTAATTAAAGGGTATCTTCTTCTTTATTTCTTTAAGTATAAAATCGAAATAACTGTTCATATTAGTCACTACAAATTAATTTAATAAATTTCTGGGAAAAATACTTGCGTTTTTGATTTGGCTATGCTAATATTTGTTTTAAATTTTTGGTAAATAAGTTAACAGCATTGAAAGAGACTGTATTTTATGGTTTTCTTCCATAACAGGAATGTGGTGTCACCGACTGAGAGCCCACTGCGGAGGATAAGTAAGATATGGAACACTCTGGAGCTCATGATTCGAACTTAAGTAGGGTCATGCGTTACACGCGTTAAGTGAAGAGAGGAGAACAGCTTGTTCTCAACTTGGGTGGTACCGCGGTTATCCATGTATATTCGTCCCGAAGTCTATAACTTAGACTTCGGGATTTTTTTGTTTATCCATGGAAGATCCCACTACGGTGAAAAGAATCACTCACAATAATTATGTATAGGAGGAATTGTTATGGATTATGTTTCAGGAATTATAAAAAAAGAGACGGTGGAAATCAGTAATATCTTAGAACAAGGCTTTCAGGGACAGTCCGTTAAGATGTATGGTATGGTTCATGTCATCCGTGATATGAGCGAATTTACCTTTATTGTCTTAAGAAAACACGAAGGTTTGGTACAGTGTGTCTATAATCCTAACGCTTTTCCTTTTGATTATAAGTCCTTAAAGGAAGGCACCTCCCTAGAGGTGGAAGGCACTGTCGCAGCAGAGGAAAGGGCCCCTCACGGGTTTGAACTCAGACTTACTTCTATTAAGGTCTTAAGTGAGCCACAAAAAGACACGACCTTACCTCTTCCAATCAGTAAATGGAAGTTGAAGACTAGTTTAGAGACCAAAGTAGCCCTTCGTCCTATTTCTCTTCGTAACATTAGAGAACGTGCCATCTTTAAGATTCAGGAGGGTCTTGGCAGAGGTTTCCGTGATTTCTTATACAGAGAACATTTTACAGAGATCCGTACTCCAAAAATTGTGGCCGGTAATGCTGAAGGTGGGGCCAATGTGTTTAAATTGGAGTATTTCGGTAAAAAAGCTTTCCTGGCACAGAGCCCACAGTTTTATAAACAGACTATGGTTGGCGTGTATGACCGGGTATTTGAGATCGCCCCAGTATTTCGTGCAGAGAAGCACAATACCACTAGACATCTCAATGAATATACTTCCGTAGATTTTGAAATGGGCTATATTGAAAGCTTTGAAGAAATTATGGCTATGGAGCAGGCGATGCTTCAGCATACCTTTGCATTTTTGCAACAGGAATATGCCGAGGAGATTCGACTTCTAGGTATTAACCTTCCACAGGTAGATAAGATTCCTGTGGTACGCTTTGATGAAGCGAAGCAGTTAGCCGCGGACAAATACAACCATAAGATCAGAAACCCATATGATTTGGAGCCGGAGGAGGAAGTATTAATCGGACGGTATTTTAAAGAGGAATATGACTCAGATTTTGTCTTTGTTACACATTATCCTTCTAAGAAACGACCATTCTATGCAATGGACGATCCGGACAACACCAAATTCACTCTAAGCTTCGACTTATTGTATAAGGGCATGGAGATTACTACCGGTGGCCAGAGAATCCATGATTATGAATCCATTGTTAAGAAGATGGAAGATCGGGGAATGGATACCCAAGATTTTGAAAACTATTTGATGATATTTAAACATGGAATGCCACCACATGGCGGACTAGGCCTTGGGTTAGAACGATTGACAATGAAGTTATTAGATGAGCAGAATGTTAGGGAAACTACCATGTTTCCACGTGACGTAAACCGTTTGGAACCATAGAAAAGAAAGAGGGTTTGGCTGATGGAAATTAATGATAAGATTATTGGCTATGTAGCGGCACTTGCCAAATTAGAATTGAGTGAAGAAGAGAAGGCTAGAGCCAAGGAAGACTTAGGTAATATTTTAAGTTATATGAATACCATGAACGATTTGGATACAGATGGAATTGAACCTATGTCCCATGCCTTTCCTTTACGGAATGTATTTCGTGAGGATGAGGTAGTCAATGGGGATGATAGAGAGAACCTGTTAAAGAATGCACCTGTGAAGAAGGACGGCTGTTTTGTCGTTCCAAAGACAGTAGAATAGGAGGGAAGCTATATGAGAGAAATTACAAGGCTTACCGCCCTTGAACTCAGTAAGAAGATAAAAGCTAAAGAGGTTACCGTAGTAGAGGCTACCAAAGCCCAGCTTGCAAGAATCAAAGAAAATGATAGCAGATATAACTGTTATGTGACGGTATTAGAAGAAGAGGCTCTAAAACGGGCAGAGGAAGTTCAGGCATTAATAGATGCTGGTGAACTTATAGATTCTCCACTGGCAGGGGTACCCATTGCCATTAAAGACAATATCTGCACCAAAGGGGTTCTCACTACCTGTAGCTCAAAGATGCTTAATAATTTTATTCCCCCTTACGACGCGGAGGTAATCCACCGATTAAATAAAGCTGGTGCGGTCATGATCGGGAAACTGAATATGGATGAATTCGCCATGGGGAGTACCACGGAGACTTCCTATTACGGGCCTACGAAAAATCCATGGAACACAGATTTTGTACCGGGAGGCTCTAGTGGTGGTGCAGCAGCCGCTGTTGCAGCAGAAGAGAGCTTTTTAGCTTTAGGTTCTGATACTGGTGGCTCCATTCGTCAACCTAGCTCCTTTTGTGGTGTAACCGGTATTAAGCCAACCTATGGCTCCGTCAGCCGATATGGTCTGATTGCTTATGCCTCTTCGCTAGATCAGATTGGACCTATTGCAAGAGATGTCTCTGATTGTGCCTTAGCACTTGAGGTCATTTCCGGACACGACAAAAAGGATTCTACCAGTGTTCCAACAGAAACCTATACCTACACAGATGCCCTAGTAGATGATGTGAAAGGGTTGCGGGTAGCTCTTCCAAAGGGATACCTAGGAAAAGGCTTAGACCCTGAAGTAAAGGAAGCAATCTTAAAGGTGGCCAAGGACTTAGAAGCAAAGGGAGCAATTGTGGAGGAATGTGAGCTAGAGGCTATCGATTATGCTATTCCTGCTTACTATGTTATTGCCTCTGCGGAAGCAAGCTCCAACCTAAGCCGTTATGATGGTGTAAAATACGGTTATCGGACACCAGAGTACGAAGGACTTCAGGAGGTATATAAAAAGACCAGAGATCAGGGCTTTGGGATGGAAGTAAAGAGGAGAATGATGATAGGTGCCTTTGTACTAAGTTCCGGTTATTACGATGCCTATTACAACAAAGCACTGCGTGTGAAAGCCGTGATAAAGCAGGCTTTTGATCGACTATTTGAAAAATATGATGTGATACTTGGACCTACCGCTCCAACCACTGCTTTAAAAATGGGAGAGAACCTATCAGACCCATTGAAAATGTATCTGGGAGACATCTATACGGTTTCTGTTAACTTAGCAGGTCTTCCAGCCATCTCTCTACCATGTGGAGTGGATTCTAAAGGACTTCCTATCGGAGCCCAATTTATTGGAAAACCATTTGGTGAAAAAGACATAATACGTGCTGCTTATTCCTATGAACAGACTAGGGAATATGTCAGACCAAGCTTATAGAAAGGGGTAGAAAACATGAAAAACTATGAAACTGTCATTGGACTAGAAGTCCATGTAGAGCTGGCAACTAAGACAAAGATTTTCTGCTCCTGCTCCACAGAATTTGGAGGAGCTCCTAATACTCATTGCTGTCCTGTATGTACTGGTATGCCGGGAACCTTGCCTGTTCTCAATAAAAAGGTAGTGGAGTATGCCATTGCTGCAGGTCTTGCTACAAATTGTACGATTACACAGAAATGTAAATTCGACCGAAAGAACTATTTTTATCCGGACCTTCCAAAGGCATATCAGGTATCTCAGCTGTATCTACCAATTTGTCGTAATGGTCATGTAGACATTGAGGTAGATGGGGTTAAAAAATCCATTGGAATCCATGAGATTCATATGGAGGAGGATGCCGGGAAGTTAGTTCATGATGAATGGGACGATTGTACCTTAGTAGATTACAATCGTTGTGGTGTCCCACTAATCGAAATCGTTTCTGACCCAGATATGCGTTCTGCTGATGAAGTCATTGCCTATCTTGAAAAGTTAAAATTGATTCTACAGTACCTAGGGGTTTCCGACTGTAAGATGCAGGAAGGCTCCCTTCGAGCCGATGTAAACCTGTCTGTCAGAGAGGTAGGAGCACCTGAATTTGGAACCCGTACAGAGATGAAGAACTTAAACTCCTTTAAATCCATAGCCAGAGCCATTGATGGAGAGAGAAAGCGGCAGATTGAACAAATAGAGTACGGAAAAGCGATTATTCAAGAAACCCGTCGCTGGGATGATAACAAGGATAGCTCTTTTGCTATGAGAAGTAAGGAAGATGCTCAGGATTATCGGTATTTTCCAGAACCTGACCTGGTACCCATTGAAATTAGTGATGAGTGGATTGCAAAGATTAAGGAGGAAGAACCAGAGCTTAGAGATGCAAAAATGCTTCGCTATGAGAAGGAATATGACATTCCAGAATATGATGCTTCGATTATCACTGGTTCCAAGAGCTTAGCAGATCTCTTTGAAGCAACCGTAGCAATCTGTGGGGAGCCTAAGGAAGTATCCAACTGGATCATGGTGGAGACCATGAGGTTACTAAAGGAGCACAGTATGGATCCGGAAGAGATTCATTTTTCACCGGAGAACCTGGCAAAGCTCATTGGATTAATTCATGGGAATACCATTAACCGGACGGTTGCGAAAGAAGTCTTTGAGGTAATCTTTGCCGAAGATGTTGACCCAGAGAAGTATGTAGAGGAAAAAGGACTCAAGATGGTAAATGATGAAGGAACCCTTCGTTCTACCATTGAGAGGATAGTAGCAGCGAACCCTCAGTCCGTGGAGGACTATCACGCTGGGAAAACAAAGGCCATGGGCTTCTTAGTCGGACAGACCATGAAGGAAATGAAAGGGAAGGCAAATCCTTCTATGATAAATGAGATACTATTGAAGATATTGAGTAGATAGTTAAAAGATAGTTAAAAGCAGTCCTTAATGGACTGCTTTTTTAGGTATGAGTATTCATAAAATGGTTATATATGACGAAATATTACAATAAAGGAGGGGAGTATATGAAAAAACAATTAGTTGGAATATTTTTAGGAGTAATAATACTATTTGCTTTTAACACGATAGTTTATGCAGATATACCAAAGGAAGTATCCATGGAGTCATCTGACAATGATTTTGGATATCGTGATGTTAGGGCATTAAAACAGGTAGAACCGGTCAAGGAATCCTGGGATAGTACATATAATGTCAAGCCTTATCAAGGTGTATCGATACCATCTACTTACACAACACCTAACTTACCAACAATACGTAATCAAGGTCAATATGGTACATGTTGGGCATTTTCTGCAGTTGGCCTTGGAGAACTAAGTATAGCAAAACAAGAGAATCTATCACTTGACCTTAGTGAGAGACATTTGGCTTTTTTTGCTTATAATACTGTGACGGATCCATTAGGAGGATCTGCAGGTGATAAGAATGAAGTCAATATAAGTGGTAAAACCTATCTTACATTAGGAGGTAATCTGGCCTATTCAACACAGGCTCTTGCAGCCTGGCAAGGATTTGCTTTAGAAGAGAAGTTCCCGTATAGTGATGTAACACAACCGATAGAAGTGGCTAATGCCTATGGCAGTAATGCGGCACATCTTCAGAATGCCTTTTTTATTAATCTTACCATGAATACTTCTATTGCTAAGGAAATGATTATGAAATATGGAGGTATGGGAATTAGCTTTTATGCCGATGGAAGCGACAATAACCCTTTTTATAATAGTAATAAAAATGCATACTACTGTAGCGAGAATAAAGACGCCAACCATGAGGTTATCGTAGTAGGTTGGGATGATAATTATTCTAAGGATAACTTCAAAAATACACCATCAGGAAATGGAGCCTGGTTAATCCGTAACAGCTGGGGAACAAATGGTGATTGCTTAGCAGGGTATTTTTGGGTTTCTTATTATGATATGTCATTAAGTAAAGTAGGTTATGTATATGACGTAGTGTCGAAGGACAATGATAGATACTATGACCACAACTATTTATACGACGGAAGTATAGAGTATGGTAGCGTATACTGTTGGAATTCTATTACAGGTGCTAATATCTTTACTTCAAAGTTTGATAATGAACAACTGAAAGCAGTATCTTTCGGGACATATTATACGAATGATGAATATCAAATAAGCATCTATAAGAATCTTTTAGACATGACAAATCCGGAAAGTGGAGACTTAGTTGCAACGATGTCAGGTGCTACTACCTGTGCAGGGATATACACAATTCCGCTAGCTGCGGATAACTATGTGACGTTACAAAAGGATGATACTTATTCTGTTGTAGTTAAACTAAGTCATGATCAAGCATATTCTGCCTTATTAACAGAAAAGGAAGAGTTGGCAGAGGAAGGGATGGAAGAGGATTCTTGGGTGAAGTGTACAGCAACGGCAGAGGCAGGGCAGAGCTTTCTATTTTTACAAAACACATGGACAGACTATGGCAAAGAAAAAGGTGCAAATATAAGAATTAAAGCATATACCAATGATATTATTAAGACAATCCCTGTAACTACAATCACTATAAAGGGAGATTCAGAAAAGATGCAACCAGGTGAAAGAAAGTCACTACTTGCATCTCTGATACCAGCCAATGCAACCAACCAGACCGTTATTTGGAGTAGTACGGATAGCTCCATTGCGTCCGTTGATAGTGAGGGAACTGTCACAGCAAAAAAATGTGGAATAGTATCCATTATTGCAGAAACGGGCGATGGACAAGTTCGGGATACATATAGAATTATAGTATATCCATCTAAAACTAAAGTAAATGCTGTATGGAATCAGTATACTAAATCGGTATCACTTACATGGAATAAGATAGAAGGAGTGGATGGGTACCGAATTATTCGTAAGAATGCAAATGGTTCAGTTCAAATGAAAGACTGTATTGGTGACTCTGTTACATCCTATGTGGATAATACTATTAATAGTCAGTATATTTATATTGTTCAGCCATATATAAAATTGAATGGCGAGACATTAATATCTTCGACAGAAGCGATGACAGTTTTCAATATTAGATATATACCAAATGGTGGCAGCAGTACTCGTAATCCAAATCAGTACAATTATAAAACATCAGGATTTACACTAGCTAGTCCAACTAAAGATGGTTACACCTTTTTGGGTTGGTATGCAGATGCATACTATAAAATTAGAAAGACAATGATTAAGACCTCTGATTATGGGAACATTACTCTTTATGCAAAATGGATAAAGAATAAATACTCAATTACCTATCATTTAAACGGCGGAGTGAACAATAGAAAGAGCCCAACCTACTATTACATAACAACATCAACCTTTAAGTTGGACAAACCAACAAGAACCGGGTATACATTTGGGGGCTGGTATACGAGTAGTAAGTTTAAGAGCAACACTAAGATATCGATAATCTCCAAAGGTTCTAAAGGTAAAATTACTGTATATGCCAAGTGGACGGCCAATACATACAATATTAAATTTAGTGGCAATAAAGCCACCAGTGGTACTGTGAAGAAAGTAACGAAACGAAAGTATGGGACTACTTATACATTACCAACCAATACGTTTAAGAGAAAAGGCTATGTCTTTACTGGATGGAATACAAAGAGCAACGGTAAGGGGAAGGCTTATAAAAATAAAGCAAGCATTAAGAATCTATCATCCATAAATGGCAAGACAATCACTTTATATGCACAGTGGAAGAAGAAAAAATAATTTGAAAGGGCGGGTACAAGAATTAAGACGTGTACCTGCCCTTTCGTTAGGTTTATTTCACCTATTTATTTTTCTTATTGTGTGTGACAATCAGACTAACCACAAATACGATACCTTGCAGAAAGGCTAATATCATCGTTATAAAATAGTCATGTAAAGTTTTACTTGCTAGGCAGAAGGCTAGTCCGCCTATCAGGTAGAGGCCGATAATGACAGCGGCTCCAATGTATCCCTTCTTGGCGCCAAGTATCACCTGAAGTATAATACAGAGTAGATAAACCGTTATTCCAAAAGGAAATATAATCGCCAGATGCATAACATACCTCCTGTAAAAATATGTAAATCATCTTTACTATACTACCATTTCATAACTTAATCAATCTGTATTATGCACGTATGTCAAAAGAGTACCGTTTAATCTGCGTTGCAGGAGATTCGTCTTCTCGCAGGTCTTTTAAAATATCTATTTCCTTCGTTTGCTGATAGATTTCCATGTTTAAGCTGTATCCTAGTTCGGATAAGGCAGTGCGCAGCTCATCCTCATGCTTGGTAAGGAGAGTTTTTGTGTCTTTATCCGATACATAGAATTTACCATGCAAGTTCGAACTATTTAAGGTTAAATGAATGTCCAAAGGGCCTAAGTTGTCCATATTAAGATGGAGAAGGACAGAGATTTGATCTGTGCCAGCCCTTAATTTTTCTTTATTCGTATAGACATACAGATCTCCATGGGTGATCTGATTCGTCAGTTTTACTGGAAGCTGAACATAGGTAAAGAGCTGATTAAAATTTTTCATAAAATCAAAGCTAGCATTGACCCCATCTGCCTTTTCTTGAAAGACTGCAGGATTTGTTTTGATGTTCTCTGCAGTGGCTAAAGATTTCAGTTTGTCCATTTTATCCAATACATTAGAGTAGTATTTTTCTAAACCATTTTCTTCCTTAAGATTTTCAGGTGTCAGACAGAATTCCCCGCTCATTTGATGGGAAATAAGCTTGCGAAATGTCTCTGAACCCAATAGTTTACGTAAACTCTTGGCGTATTCTGGTCCTATATGGTCAGAAATTAAGCCTAAGAGCTGAGAACTATTGATTTCTCCATTAGCAATAGAAGCTGCCTCTGAGATGCTCAGTGGGAAATCCTGAATTGCATCAAGAAGTTCCATGCGTTGATTTGTAGATAGGAAGGAAGCTATTTCATCATTGGACTGCTGAAAACTTCCATACTGTTCCATTATACTCAGGATAATCGGTGTCTTAAAGGCTGCAATCTGTTCAGGATGTGTATTGGCAGCCGTGGTTACAGCTTCTGTAATATGACGGACCATGTCACGAAGGTTGACAGAGTTATTTTCTATGGACTGCATAAAATCTTCTGGCATATCATAAGAAGAAAATAACTGTAGCAATTGGCTTTGATCTTTTCCGGTCAAGTTGATTATGGAGTTTTGATCAGTATTGGCACGAATCGAGGAATAGTCTTGGGTATTTACTGTAGTAGTAGTCTCCTGTACGCTTAATAGATTAAGAAGCTGGCGAGTGAAGGAAAAAAGGCTAGCGTCTGATTCTACGTTGGCGGCCTGTGCTATAAATTGTAGAAACTCCTCCTTGGCACTATGGATATTATCAAGTAGTCGGTAGTCAAAATTGCGAACCTGTTCAAAGTTTTGTATAAAGCTTTCCTCTGGTAAAAGACCATTCTTATTCATGTAAACTAGGGTACTGACTTGTGCATTTTTAAACTGCATAGTCTGCTTTAAAACCATATTAATACTTTCTTTATTGATTGGAAGCTGGTTGTAAAGCAGCTCCTTTACAATTTCAATATTTACTGTGTTAGCAGGAAGATTAGCTTCTTCCAATGCTTTAAGTATTGTATTTTCTTCCGGAGAAATGGTGGAGTTCAGTTTATAAAGGGTAATTTCCCCCTCTTTATTTTCCAATATTTTAAAGGAGGCCACATCTCCAATGGATACTTCATTATTGCCCTCCAAATGAGCGACGACTGTCTGTTTGTTGACAAGACGAATCGTGATTTCCCCAGGGCGAATATCAGTTACCAGCCCACGAATAATCTGGTTTTTCTCTAAGGATATGGTATCGTCTAATGTTGACATTTTATGTGTGATGGACCTTTGCGATGTTGTAGTATTGGCACTAAGAAGCTGATTTCCTGGTTTTTGCACTGTTTCCATTGGTAGAACTCCTTTCTTATTAAAATTATACATCTCTTGTCTACTATATCGACAGATTACGATATCGAAATAAGGAATCTTAATTAAGAATACTTAAAAAATATGGGTAGGGTGTATCATTGCTTAATTTTATTATTTTTGGTATTATTTTTCTTATAATATATTAATTTTGTAAACAAAATGATGTATAAATATTGCTATTCTTAATTCGATGCTCTATAATATCTTTTAAGAACAAGGGTGTTCTAGAGACAAATCTCTAGGATGCCTTTTTTTATCTATCATAAAAAAGTAAGAAAAGAGGCGGTAACATGAAAAAGAGTACGGTAGAACAAAACAACTACTGCACAGAAGAGAATAAACGTACTAGAATCGGTTTATATGATCCTCGTTTTGAACATGATAACTGTGGAATTGGTGCAGTTGTAAACATCAAAGGAAGAAAGACACATGAAACCGTAATGGGAGCTCTTAGAATTGTTGAGAACCTGGAACATCGAGCCGGAAAGGATGCTGAAGGAAAGACTGGTGATGGAGTAGGTATTCTGTTACAAATTTCTCACAAGTTCTTTAAGAAGGCAGCTTCATCTTTAGGAATTATGTTAGGAGAAGAAAGAGAATATGGTGTCGGAATGTTCTTCTTCCCACAGGATGAATTATGTAGAAATCAAGCTAAGAAGATGTTCGAGATTATTGTGGAAAAGGAAGGCTTAGAGATTCTTGGCTGGAGGCAAGTACCTACCTATCCTGAAATTCTAGGTCAAAAGGCTCTTGAGTGCATGCCAACTATTATGCAGTGCTTTATTAAAAAGCCAAAGAATGTAAACATTGGTCTGGATTTTGATCGCAAACTCTATATAGCAAGAAGAATATTTGAGCAGAGTAACGATGATACCTATGTGGTATCATTATCCTCTAGAACTATTGTATATAAAGGAATGTTTTTGGTGGAGCAGCTACGTTTGTTTTTCCAAGACTTACAAAGCCAGGAGTACGAATCAGCCATTGCCATTGTACACTCCAGATTTAGTACCAATACCAATCCAAGCTGGCAACGTGCTCATCCAAACCGTCTTATTGTTCATAATGGAGAGATTAATACCATTCGTGGTAATGCAGATAAGATGCTAGCCAGAGAGGAAACAATGGAATCTGAGCAACTTAAGGGAGAACTTCACAAAGTACTTCCTGTAGTCAACACAGAGGGTTCTGACTCTGCTATGCTAGATAATACCTTAGAGTTTTTGGTGATGAGTGGTATGGAGTTACCTCTTGCCATGATGATTACTATTCCAGAGCCTTGGACAAATAACAAGAGTATCAGTAAGTCCAAACGTGATTTCTATCAGTACTATGCCACTATGATGGAGCCATGGGATGGGCCTGCTTCCATCTTATTTAGTGATGGAGATATTATGGGGGCTGTCCTCGACCGCAATGGTCTTCGTCCTTCCCGCTATTATATTACAAAGGATAATCATTTAATTCTGTCCTCCGAGGTTGGTGTATTGGAGATACCGGATGACCAGGTGGTAAAGAAGGACCGTTTAAAACCAGGTAAGATGTTATTAGTGGATACTGTTGCAGGCAAAGTGATAGATGATGACGTCCTGAAGGAATCCTATGCGAACAGACAACCTTATGGAGAGTGGCTTGATTCTAACTTGATTAACTTAAAGGATCTTAAAATTCCAAACAAGAAGATACAGGAATATTCCAAGGAAGAGCGTGCCAGATTGCAGAAGGCATTTGATTATAGCTATGAGGATTTAACAACATCCATTCTTCCTATGGCATTAAATGGTGGTGAGCAAATCTCTGCTATGGGAGTAGATAGCCCAATACCAGTATTATCTAATCAACCACAACCATTGTTTAACTATTTTAAGCAGTTGTTTGCACAGGTGACCAATCCACCGATTGACGCAATTCGAGAGGAAATTGTGACCTCCACCAGTGTGTATATTGGAGAGGATGGCAACCTGTTAAAGGAAGTTCCAGAAAACTGCAAGGTTATAAAGATTAACAATCCTATTTTGACCAATACGGATTTATTGAAAATTAAGGAAGCAAAGGTAGATGGTTTTAAAGTAGAAGTGGTCCCTATTACTTATTATAAGAACACTTCCCTTGCCAAAGCCATTGATCGATTGTTTATTGAGGTGGACAGAGCTTATAAGGATGGAGCCAACATTATTATTCTGTCTGACCGAGGGGTAGATGAAAATCATGTAGCCATTCCTTCTCTATTGGCAGTATCTGCTCTTCAACAACATCTTGTTAACACCAAGAAGAGAACCAGCGTTGCGATGATTTTAGAAAGTGCTGAGCCAAGAGAGGTTCATCATTTTGCGACCTTATTAGGCTATGGTGCCTGTGCGGTAAATCCATATCTGGCGCAGCTAAGCATTAAAGAGCTGATTGAAAACAATATGTTAGACAAGGATTACTATGCAGCTGTGGATGACTATAACAAAGCTATCCTAAAAGGCATTGTTAAGATTGCTTCCAAAATGGGAATTAGTACGATTCAGTCCTACCAGGGTTCTAAAATCTTTGAGGCTATCGGTATCGGCAAAGATGTCATAGATAAGTATTTTCCGGATACTGTAAGCAGAATTGGAGGCATCAGCTTAAAGGATATTGAACGTCAGGTGGACCGTTTACACACCAAGGCTTTTGATCCACTTGGGCTTTCCGTTAATTTGGACTTAGATAGTGTGGGAAGCCACAAAGAAAGAAGTGGAAAAGAGGAGCATCTTTACAATCCTCAGACTATTCATCTGCTTCAAATGGCAGCTCGTACCGGTGATTACAATATCTTTAAACAGTATTCGACTTGTATCAATAGAGAAGAAAATAAAGTGAATCTCCGTGGATTACTGGATTTTGACTATCCGGAACAGGGAATTAGCATTGATGAAGTGGAAAGTGTGGACTCCATTGTAAGGCGTTTCAAGACAGGTGCCATGAGTTATGGTTCTATCTCTAAGGAGGCTCATGAATGCATGGCTATAGCCATGAATAATCTGCATGGAAAGAGCAACAGCGGAGAAGGTGGCGAGTCCATAGAACGTTTAAAAATAGGTAAGGATGGTCTAAATAGATGCTCAGCCATTAAGCAGGTAGCGTCCGGTCGTTTTGGAGTTACCAGTAGATACTTGGTAAGTGCTAAGGAGATTCAGATTAAGATGGCACAGGGTGCTAAACCGGGAGAAGGTGGACACCTTCCAGGAAAGAAGGTTTATCCTTGGGTTGCGAAGACCAGACACTCCACCCCTGGTGTGAGCTTGATTTCTCCACCTCCTCATCACGATATTTATTCTATTGAGGACTTGGCACAATTAATCTATGATTTGAAAAATTCCAATAAAGAAGCGACCATTTCAGTAAAATTAGTATCAGAAGCTGGGGTTGGTACTATTGCAGCAGGTGTTGCCAAAGCTGGGGCCGGTGTTATCCTGATTTCCGGTTATGACGGAGGAACAGGTGCAGCTCCAAGAAGCTCCATTTACAATGCTGGCCTGCCTTGGGAATTAGGTTTGGCTGAGACGCACCAGACTTTGATTATGAATGGCCTTCGTAGCAGAGTGCGCCTAGAAACAGATGGCAAGTTAATGACGGGACGCGATGTTGCAATCGCAGCACTACTAGGTGCAGAGGAATTTGGCTTTGCAACAGCTCCATTGGTAACTATGGGTTGTGTCATGATGCGTGTATGTAACTTGGATACCTGTCCGGTTGGGGTTGCAACTCAGAATCCTGAGCTTCGTAAGAACTTCAAAGGAAAGCCGGAGTATGTTGAAAACTTCATGCGTTTTATTGCGGAGGAGCTTCGTGAATATATGGCAAAGCTTGGGGTGAAGACAGTTGCTGAACTGGTTGGACGTGGAGATCTTTTGAAGGCTAAGACCATTGTAGACGATTCCAAAGAAAGAGTTAAGAGTATAGATTTATCTGCAATTATAAATAACCCATTTTCCAAGGAAACTAAGGATAATCATTACAATCCGGCAAATCTCTATAACTTTCAACTGGAAAAGACCATTGATGAAAAAGTATTTTTGAAAAAATTCAAAAGTGCTCTTACAACCGGTCAAAAGAAGAGCATAGAAGTGGAGATTACCAACATCGATCGCTCTTTAGGGACTATTTTTGGATCAGAAATTACGAAGAGATATGATGATACATTGGAAGAGGATACTTTTACGATTCAGTGTAAGGGTAGTGGTGGTCAGAGTTTTGGAGCATTCATTCCAAATGGTTTAACCTTACGACTTCAAGGTGACAGTAATGATTATCTTGGAAAAGGTTTATCCGGTGGTAAGATTGTGGTATATCCATCTGCCAATGCAGCATTTAAAGCAGAGGATAACATTATCATCGGCAACGTTGCTCTATACGGAGCTACCAGTGGTAAGGTATTTATCAACGGTATTGCAGGAGAGCGTTTCTGTGTACGTAACTCTGGAGCAACTGCGGTAGTAGAAGGTGTTGGTGACCATGGTTGTGAATACATGACAGGTGGACGTGTGGTGGTTCTAGGTGCTACCGGTAAGAATTTTGCAGCCGGCATGAGTGGTGGAATTGCCTATGTATTAGATGAGAACAGTGATTTATACATGAAAATGAATAAAGAGCTAGTTAGTGTAGAGACCATATGCGAGAAATATGATGTCCTTGAGCTGAAATCAATGATTGAGGAGCATGTAAAAGCTACAGGTTCCACGAAAGGTCAGATGATTTTAGATAATTTTAGTGAGTATCTGCCTAAGTTTAAGAAAATCATTCCACATGATTATTGTAGGATGCTTCAAACCATCGCACAGATGGAAGAGAAGGGTCTAGCCAATGAACAGGCGCAAATTGAGGCATTTAACACAATTATGAAGAAATAGATCAGCAGAAAGGATGTGGAAAAATGGGAAAACCAACGGGATTTATGGAATATGAGCGTAATCAGAATAAAGCAATTGAACCAAAGGATAGAATTAAGAATTTTAATGAATTTCATATACCTCTGTCAAAGGAGGAACGGAAGATTCAAGGTGCCAGATGTATGGAATGTGGTGTGCCATTTTGCCAATCAGGGATGCTGATTGGTGGTATGACCTCAGGGTGCCCTTTATATAATCTTATTCCGGAATGGAATGATCTTTTATATAGAGATAATTTAGAGCAGGCGCTTGCTAGATTATTAAAGACTAATAATTTTCCAGAGTTTACTGCCAGAGTGTGTCCTGCACCTTGCGAGGCAGCCTGTACCTGCAATCTTCATAGTGATCCAGTAGATATTAAGGGAAACGAGTATGGTATTATAGAAAATGGATTTGAAGCTGGCTATATGAAGGCTAATAAACCATTGGTTCGTACCGGTAAAAAGGTTGCAATCATTGGTTCCGGTCCATCCGGACTTGCAGCAGCAGACCAGCTTAATAAAAGGGGACACCTTGTGACAGTATTTGAACGTCATGACAGAGTGGGTGGCCTACTCATGTATGGCATTCCCAATATGAAGCTGGAAAAAGAAATCATCGAACGTAGAATAAGACTTATGGAAGAGGAAGGCGTTATCTTTAAAACCAACTCTGATGTCGGAGGGAATGTTAGTGCAGAGGACATTTTAAAGGAATTTGATCGTGTAATCTTAGCCTGTGGAGCCTCTAATCCAAGAGATATTCTGGTGAAAGGCCGTGAGGCAAATGGGATTTATTTTGCGGTGGATTATCTAACTTCCATTACAAAGAGTCTTCTTGACTCAGGGTTTAAAGATAATAAGGTAATTAGCGCTAAGGGAAAGAAGGTTCTTGTCATTGGCGGTGGTGACACAGGAAATGACTGTGTTGGCAGCTCCATCCGTCAGGGTTGTGCCTCTGTCCTTCAATTGGAAATGATGCCAAAGCCTCCAATCTGCCGTGCAGAAAATAATCCTTGGCCAGAATGGCCAAAGACCTTAAAGACCGATTACGGTCAAGAGGAAGCAATCTATGTCTTTGGTCAGGATCCAAGGGAATACCAAACTACGGTAAAGGAATTCCTTGCAGATGAAAATGGTAATGTGGTGAAGGCGATAACGGTAAAACTGGAGTTCAAATTTGACAAGGAAATTGGCCGTAATGTTATGGTAGAGGTTCCTGGAAGTGAAAAGGAAATTGAAGTAGATCTAGTGCTTATAGCAGCTGGTTTCTTAGGTACTCAGGATTACGTAGCTAAGGCTTTTGGAGTAGATCTTAATGAACGAACCAATGTGTATACGGTTCCGGGCAAATTCCAGACTAGCAAGGAAAATGTCTTTGTAACTGGTGATATGCACAGAGGGCAATCCCTTGTGGTTTGGGCAATTCGGGAAGGTAGAGACGTGGCCAGAGTGGTGGATGCACATTTAATGGGATATTCTAACCTGGAGTAGGGAGTACCTGCTCTCGCTTCGACCGAGCTCGTAGTGGCATGTAAGAATGGATAATTTCTAAAGATACACGGAGGAATGTTTTCAAAGAAGAGAAAGGATATCTTCAAGGGGATGAATCCTTGAGGTTATCCTTTCTTTTCCTGTAATGTATTTTAACGTGATATTAGTAAGTACTAGTATAAGGGAGAAAAAAGAATAAAGGGAGTTAGATGGGGAATCAGAAAATACAATTACTGAATAATCAGAGTAATTATGTTATTATGAATATAATAATCAACCTAATAATGGAGGAATGACACATGGAAGTACAAGTATTACCAGCATATGACTACATAGAAGAAGTAAAAGTATTATTTTTGGAGTATACAAATATGCTAATAAAAGGGGATCCTGAGTTTGAGAAATATCTTATGGTACAAAAGTATGATAAGGAATTGGAGGATCTTGAAGTAAAGTATGGTCTGCCGGATGGACGACTGTATGTAGCTTATTGTGATGGGATGTTAGCAGGTTGTATTGGCTTGAAAAAAATAGATGATGTAAATTGTGAAATGAAGCGACTGTATGTGAGACCGGAGTTTAGAGGAAATCATCTGGCACAGATACTGATTGATCGAATCTTAAAAGAGGCTAAGACAATAGGGTATTCCTTTATGTTACTAGATACCTTACCTTTTTTGCAAAGTGCGATTTACCTTTATAAAAAATATGGTTTTTATGAAATTGGTTGCTATAATAACTGTCCAATGAGTACAGCAGTTTATATGAAACTGAATTTATAACACACAAGTGGGATTCATTGAGGAGGAATTGATTATATGATAGGGGAAGTGAACTATCTGGGAAAAGGTCCTAATTTTGGAAGGTAGAGTTGTGGTCAGAGTGGTGGATGCACATAACCTCATATAGCATTTAACAAAGAAAGAGGCAGGAGTGTTATTAAAAAAAGAAAACCTCACTTATTATTTATTCTAGCAGTAAAAGGGATAAAAATATTTGACTCTAATTACGGTAGTAGATGTTCGTAGATATGCATTTTCTTATAGTCCTAAATGAAAGCTGGCAACATTATAGATACCTAATAGTGGATTTATTCGGTCTTATGCAGAATTTAAATAAACTTCTGTATATAACTATAGTATCAAAAATAACTATTAAAGCAAGCAAGGGAAGGTTATAATTGCCACATATTAGTTTGTACCGAGATGTTATAGTGATTATCTTGACGGAATCCACCAAAGAGGATGTGGTATTGCAGCCATATTAACTGCATGATGCAACTTGGCTTTGATAGTATAGAGATTGAGATAATGATGGATTACGAAATCATGGAGGTTGTTAAACTGGAAGACCTTTACCCACAATGGTGGATAGAGTGGAAGAGTATATGGGGTGTAACATTATTGAGAGTTGTTGATAATATATTGGCCGAATGGTAAAATAAGGAAATTTTAACATGTTTTAGGAGCATTCCTGTTAAGTAACAAATTACGGGTTTGCAAAAAATGAGTGTCACCCATAGAATAATGATTGTTAACTGGCAGGTTAATAAAATCATCGTTCAAAAGGAGACACCC
>JAEYPA010000057.1 GCA_023411225.1 Bacillota bacterium | reverse complement strand
TCGATGCTTTACTGTTTCATAAAGAAACGTTCTATTTCTGAAATTCTTATTGAATTTTCAGGGTTGTTTCACTGTTCAGTTATCAATGTTCTTGGTCGCTGCTCTCACAGGCGACTTGTCTATCTTAACACCGTTTAAGCTTTGTGTCAAGAATTTTTTTGAACTTTTTTATCAAGTAGTTTTTGCCATTTGGTAGTTGCCTTTTGGCAACGGAGAAAGAGGGATTTGAACCCTCGCGCCGCGTAAACGACCTACACCCTTAGCAGGGGCGCCTCTTCAGCCTCTTGAGTATTTCTCCGAACTGAACTTGTAGTTCATATTAAATTCTGCATCTTTGCTAATGCGTCAGACGCAAGAATTAGTATATCAAAAAGAATAGTAATTGTCAATATATTTCTAAAACAATTTTTCACTATTTTAATACAATACTTATTATTGATTGTAAATTGTATTAAATATACTACAAAATCTACGCTATTTTTTATATTTTTCAGGTGCAGTATCATATAAGTTGTTACCCTTATGGTCCACAACCACAATAACTGGTAGTATTTCCACCTTCAACTTACGTATAGCTTCGGTGCCTAAATCATCATAAGCTATTACTTCAGCATCCTTAATACACTGAGAGAGTAAAGCTCCAGCTCCACCCACTGCTGCAAAGTAAACGGCTTCATTTTTAATTATAGAATCGATTACTTCAGGACTGCGCTTTCCCTTACCAATCATACCTATTAATCCGTTTTCCAATAATAATGGCGTGTATTTATCCATTCTGCTGCTAGTAGTTGGGCCTGCCGAGCCTATTACCTGTCCCTCTCTAGCTGGAGATGGTCCAAGATAATAGATAATATTATCTGACAATTCTAATGGTAAGACTTCACCTCTATTATATGCATCATAGAGTCTCTTATGTGCTGCATCTCTGGCAGTATAGATAATGCCTGATATATATACATAGTCTCCTGCTCGTAATTCTTTCATTTTTTCCTTCGTAAATGGGGTTTCAATTATATGGTTCATCTTTCAATGTGCCTCCTTTCCTTCGTAATTATTCATTATAAGACTCTTTTTATATGTCTATTTACATGACAACATATATTAACTGCAACAGGAAGTCCTGCAATATGAGTTGGATATGTTTCTATATTAACTCCTAAAGCTGTAATTCTTCCTCCTAAACCTCCCGGTCCAATTCCAAGGTTATTTATTTTTGTAAGCAATTCTTCTTCTAATTCTTTTACATATGAAATAGCATTATGAGTCTCTATATCACGAGTTAAAGCTTTTTTTGCCAATAAAGCACATTTTTCAAAGGTACCACCTATTCCAACACCGACTACCATAGGAGGACATGCATTAGGACCTGCATTTCTCACTGCATCAAGAACCGCTTCCTTTACACCTTCTACGCCATCTGCAGGTTTAAGCATATATATCTTACTCATATTTTCACTACCAAATCCCTTCGGTGCTACTGTAATGGTGATATTCTCTCCAGGCACAATAGAATAGTGAATAATCCCAGGTGTATTATCCTTTGTATTTTCGCGAATAATTGGATCCCCTACTACTGATTTTCGAAGATAACCTTCTGTATAGCCTTGTCGTATTCCTTCGTTTATAGCATCTTCCAGTGCACAGCCTTCAACATGAACCTCTTGTCCCATTTCTACAAATACGACTGCCATACCTGTATCCTGACAAATAGGAATCTGCTGTTCCTTTGCAATTACAAGGTTATCTTTGAGTTGATTTAAGATCTGTGTCCCTACAGGAGACTCTTCTTTACCTGCTGCCTCTAATAACCTATTCTCTACATCCTTTTCCAAGTGAATATTTGCTTCTATACACATCTCTTTGATTTCTTTTGTAATAGATTCAGTATGTATTGTCCTCATATTCTCCTCCTTTTCTCTTTCCCTCACCAATGTCTGCATTTGATTATATAACATTCACTACATGCTTGGCTCACTATTGACATATAGAATGCAAGCAATTATGAACGAATCTATCCATAGAATTGCTTGCATTCCTTTATCACTATCTTTTATAATGTTTAATCATTCTCAGTTTCTTCACTATCTAACTCTGCTGCCTGGAGTAATCGATTGATATCACGATCCTCCTGAAGCTGATCTACATTCTCAGTCTGGATAGTGTCCTGAGTAGTTAATGGCTCCTCTGTTTCCAATACATCTAAATCTTCAATAGCATTAGCTTCAGCGCTAGCTGCAGTCTCGCTTTCTCTTACCTTAGCAATGCTTGCTACTACAATATCTTTATCTGTATCAATATCCATTAGCTTCACGCCAGAAGTGTTACGTCCAATTTGTGAGATTCCTCCAACCATCATTCGGATAATGATTCCTTCGTTGGTGATAATCATAATTTCATTATCTTCATTAACAGCCTTAACACCTACTACATTTCCCGATTTTTCGGTGATTTTATAACACTTAACACCTTTACCTCCACGATGCTGAACACCAAACTCACTGATAGACGTACGTTTACCTAAACCATATTCTGAGACAATTAATAAATCAGATCCTTGCGTATGCATCTGCATACCCACAATCTCATCTCCTGGTTCAAGATTCATACCAATTACACCCATAGAGGTTCTTCCGGTTGGTCTGACATCAAGTTCATTAAAACGGATACACTGGCCATATTTTGTAACCATTAATATATCTTTCTTATTATTGGTAGACTTCACTTCAATAAGTTCATCATCTTCTCTAAGATTTATTGCTTGAAGACCAGATTTACGAATATTAGCATAGTCTCTAATAGGCGTCTTCTTTACAATACCACCCTTAGTTGCCATAAATAAATATCTGCTTTCATCATACTCACGTAATGGAATAATCGCAGTAATTCTTTCTCCAGGAAGTAACTGAAGTAAATTAATAATTGCAGTTCCTCTAGCGGTTCTACCTGCCTCAGGAATCTCATATGCTTTTAAACGATATACTCTACCCTGATTGGTAAAAAACATAATATAGTGATGGGTTGTAGTCATTAATAAATCTTCAATAAAGTCTTCCTCTATTGTCTGCATACCTTTAATTCCTTTGCCACCACGGTTCTGACTTCTGAAATTATCAACTGTCATACGCTTAATATAACCCATACGAGTCATAGCAATTACTATATTTTCTCTAGGAATTAAGTCTTCCGTAGTAACATCCAATTCATCCATTCCGATTGAAGTTCTACGATCATCCCCATATTTATTGGCAATCACAAGAATCTCTTCTCTAATAACGGATAAAAGCTTCTTTTCATCTGCCAAGATTGCTTTGTATTCTGCTATCTTAGCCATCAGATCTTTATATTCATTTTCTAATTTTTCTCTTTCCAGACCGGTAAGTGCACGAAGACGCATATCAATAATGGCCTGGGCCTGAGGATCTGATAAACCAAAACGTTCAATTAAACGTTCTTTTGCTATGTTACCATTGGCAGATCCACGAATAATATTGATTACTTCATCAATATTATCAAGTGCTATTAATAATCCCTGTAATATATGAGCTCTTTCTTCTGCTTTATTTAAATCATATTTCGTTCTTCTCGTAACTACTTCTTCTTGATGTAAGATATAGTATTGAAGCATTTCAAGAAGATTTAAAACCCGCGGCTCATTATTTACTAAAGCTAACATAATGACACCAAATGTATCCTGAAGCTGAGTATGTTTATATAACTGATTTAAGATTACATTAGCATTGGCATCTCTACGAAGTTCAATGCAAATTCTCATACCTTGCCGGTCTGATTCATCTCGTAATTCTGTTATACCATCAATCTTTTTATCTCTTACCAATTCGGCTATTTTTTCTATTAATCGAGCCTTATTTACCATATATGGTAACTCTGTTACAATAATTCTACTCTTACCGTTTGTCATAGGCTCTACTTCTGTAACAGCGCGTACTCTTATCTTACCACGGCCAGTACGATATGCCTCATCTATTCCGCGACGGCCAATAATGGTAGCACCGGTTGGAAAATCTGGACCTTTGACAATCTCCATTACCTCATCAATGGTAGTTGTCTTATCTTCCTCTATACGATTATCAATAATCTTAACAACCGCATTGATGATTTCTCTCAGGTTATGAGGAGGAATATTAGTTGCCATACCTACGGCAATACCAGATGTACCATTTACCAAAAGGTTAGGATATCTGGAAGGTAATACTACAGGTTCCTTCTCAGTCTCATCAAAGTTAGGAATAAAGTCTACAGTATCCTTGTTAATATCTGAAAGCATCTCCATTGAGATTTTACTTAATCTTGCCTCAGTATAACGCATTGCTGCTGCACCATCACCATCCACAGAACCGAAGTTACCATGACCATCAACCAAAGGATATCTGGTGTTAAAATCCTGAGCAAGCTTAACTAATGCTTCATAAATGGAGCTGTCACCATGAGGATGATATTTACCCATTGTATCACCGACAATACGCGCACATTTACGATGTGGTTTGTCAGGTCCATTATTTAATTCAATCATTGCGTATAAGATTCTTCTTTGTACCGGCTTTAATCCATCACGAACATCTGGCAAAGCACGGGCCGCAATAACTGACATGGCATAATCAATATAAGATGTTTCCATGGTCTTTTTTAGGTCCACATCATGCACTTTATCGAAGATATTCTCGTCCATTTTACTTCCTCCAATTTTGTAGAATCACTCTTTTCCGAGTGTTAGATATCTAAATTCTTAACATATTTTGCATTTGCTTCAATAAACTCACGTCTTGGTTCAACCTTATCTCCCATTAAGGTATTAAAGGTTACATCTAATTCTGAAGTAGCTTCATCATCCATATTTACCCGTAAAAGAACTCTCTTCTCCGGATCCATAGTAGTATCCCATAACTGCTCAGCATCCATCTCACCAAGACCTTTATATCGCTGAATCTTATTGTTACTATCTCTACCAAGTTCCGTCAAAATAGCATTAAGTTCTTCATCGCTATAAGCATATTGAATAATTTTATTTTTCTCTACCTTGTATAATGGCGGTTGTGCCAGATATACATGACCTTTTTTGATAAGATCTGGCATAAACCTATATAAGAAGGTTAATAGTAGGGTGCTAATATGAGCACCATCTACATCGGCATCTGTCATAATGATAATCTTGTGATATCTTAATTTGCTTATATCAAAGTCTTCTGATATACCAGTACCAAAGGCAGTAATCATGGCTTTAATCTCTTCATTGACTAAAATCTTATCTAGTCTCGATTTCTCTACATTAAGGATCTTTCCTCGCAAAGGAAGAATCGCTTGAGTTGCACGGGATCGAGCAGTTTTTGCACTACCACCTGCAGAATCTCCCTCTACAATATAAATTTCACAATTTTTTGGATTCTTATCAGAACAATCTGCCAGTTTTCCTGGTAAACTAAGACCTTCTAACGCCTATTTTCTTCTTGTCAGTTCTCTGGCCTTTCTGGCTGCATCACGAGCACGTTGAGCAAGTACAGATTTTTCTACAATCATCTTGGCAACAACAGGATTCTGCTCTAAGAAGATAGTAAGCTGCTCTGATACGATACTATCTACCGCGCCTCTTGCTTCACTATTTCCTAATTTCTGCTTCGTTTGTCCTTCAAACTGTGGCTCAGGAATCTTAATGCTAACGATTGCAGTAAGACCTTCTCTAATATCTTCACCACTTAGGTTTGTTTCGTTATCCTTTAATATCTTCTGGCTTCTAGCATAATCATTAAATACCTTAGTCAAGGCATTCTTAAATCCAGCAAGATGAGTACCACCTTCTGGAGTTGTTATATTATTTACAAAACTATAGATTCCTTCGTTATAGGTACCATTATGTTGAAAAGCAACTTCTACATAGACATCATCTTTACGGCCTTCACAATAAATTATATTATCGTAAATTGGATTCTTATGGCGATTCAAATATTCTACATACTCAATAATACCGCCTTCATAGTGAAAAGTTCTTTCTGTCTCCTTACCTACTCTCTTATCCCTTAAAATGATTTTAATATTTTTAGTTAAGAAAGCCATCTCACGTAATCTCTGCTTTAAAATATCATAATCATACACTGTTTCTTCAAATATATCAGCATCTGGTTTAAAGGTAACCATAGTACCTTGCTTGTTTGTATCTCCGAATTCTTTTAATGGATATACAACTTTACCACGCTCATAACGCTGCTTATACATCTTTCCTTCGGAATAAATAACAACCTCAAGCCATTCTGAAAGTGCATTTACAACAGAAGCTCCAACACCATGAAGTCCTCCTGATACCTTGTATCCTCCACCACCAAACTTACCACCTGCATGAAGTATAGTAAATACTACTTCTACAGCAGGGAGTCCAGCCTTCTTGTTAATACCAACAGGTATACCTCGACCGTTGTCGATAACTGTTATGGAATTGTCCTCGTTAATCATTACATCAATTGTGTCACAAAAACCAGCAAGTGCCTCATCCACTGAATTATCTACAATCTCATAAACCAGATGGTGTAAACCCTTGGAAGAGGTACTTCCAATGTACATACCTGGTCTTTTACGTACAGCTTCTAAGCCTTCTAATATTTGTATTTGATCTGCTCCGTATTCTGCACTCATATATATCCTCCTAATTTATGCAAGTACACCCTGGCATACCTGCATTAAAATGAATATTCATCTTTGCAATTTTGCCAGAAGCTTTAATTCTGTATAGAGAATACTCTCTATCAGTAATAGTTACCTCACTTACTAGACATCTGTTCCTTAACATTACCTTTCACCACATGAAAGATTTTATTAATCTCAATTCTTTGGTTAATAAATTCTTCCAATCCTGTACATGTAACAAATGTCTGTATATTGTCTATACTATCTAGTAGATAAGTCTGTCTATTTCTGTCAAGTTCTGATAGTACATCATCTAATAAAAGAATTGGTTCATCTTTAATTACCATACGAACCAACTCAATCTCTGATAGTTTTAAAGATAACGCAGAAGTTCTCTGCTGTCCTTGAGAACCATATCTACGGATATCCACATTATTTATCATAAAAATAATATCATCCCTATGAGGTCCTATTGAAGTCGTTTTAGTTTGAATATCCCTGTCTCTGGACTTCTTTAATTTTTCTTCCAATACATCAGCAGTTACATTAGGATCATATTGAATCACTAATTCTTCACGCCCACCTGATAACTTCTTATGTATTTCAAGGATAATGGAATTGAGTTGCTCAATAAACTTGTGTCTAGCTTTAATAACTTCTCTTCCATAGGTCACCAACTGCTGGTCCCATACTTCTAAAGTATCACGAAGAGAACTGGAAAAACTGATTTGCTTTAGTAAATTATTTCTTTGTGTGAGAATTTTATTATATTTAGATAGATTATATAAATAAAGCCTATCTAATTGGCATAATTCCATGTCTATAAAACGTCGCCTTTCTCCAGGACCATTTTTTATAATGCTTAGGTCCTCTGGAGAAAAAAAGACGATATGGATAAACCCTAGAAGCTCACCTGATTTTCGAATTGGAATACCATCTATAGCAATTCCTTTGGGTTTATTCTTTTTTAAATGCATATCAATTTTATGAGATATTCCGTCTTTTTTAGTCATTATCCTTATATGAGACTCTTCCTGTCCAAGACGAATTACTTCTCTATCCTTACTTCCACGATGCGACTTAGTTGTGGAACAAAGATACATGGCCTCTAGAATGTTAGTCTTACCCTGAGCATTATCTCCATACAAAATATTAATGCCCTTATCAAAATTCAAAGACAATTTATCATAATTACGATAATCACTTAACTCTAAGGATTCTATAATCATTGTTCTATCTTTACCTGCTCGTTTTCAAATTCTATGATATCACCATCATGTAATTTCTTACCTCTTTGCAGTTCTACTTGACCATTTACTTTTACTAATCCATCCTGAATTGCCATCTTGGCTTCTACTCCTGAACCTACCAGATTGGCAGCCTTAAGAGCCTGTCCAAGTTTAATATATTCTTCTCGCAATTTAATTATGTCCATAAATAACTCCTTCTAAAACAATTTCTTCCTTATTCAGAAAATATAATGTTCTTTCAATTAGTTAGAAGCAGCATTAAAATTAACCGGTAGAATTAGGTAGATGTAAGTCTCTTCCTTATCCTTGATAAAGCAAGGAGCCTTAGGATTAATCATGTAGATATCAACCTCTTCGTCATCAATTACTCTCAATGCATCTATTAAAAACTTAGGATTAAATCCTATTAGAATATCCTTACCATCTTTACGAATATCAATATCCTCATCCATCGAACCAATAGAGGAGTTAATTCTTAGTCCCATATTCTCATCTGTTACATTGACAATAAGAGGTTTTTTCTCGGATTCCTTAATTAAAAGGGTAGCACGATCGATACACTCTAATAGTTCACGATTATTAATGGTTACTTTTGTCTCATAGTCATTAGAAAGCATCTGCTCGATATTGTAGTATTCTCCCTCAATTAATCTGGATAACACCATAGTATCGTCGAATTCAAATACAATATGTCTATTCGTTATGAAGATACGAACCTGATCTTCCATATCTCCGGAAAGAATCTTACTGATTTCTATTAAAGTCTTTCCAGGAACAATTACTTTCTGTGGTTCATAGGATTCTTTTAGTTCAATTCGACGAATAGATATTCTATGACCATCCAAAGAAACTACTTTTAGAAAATTATCCTTAATATCAAAAAGTTCACCAGTCATAATCTTATTACTTTCATTGTCTGCAATAGAAAATACTGTCTGTCTAATAATTTCTTTTAAGGTAAATTGAGAAATTGAAATAAAACGATCTTTTTCTACTTCCGGAAGGAAAGGAAATTCATCAGAAGATTTACCAGCAATGTTAAATTTTGCTTTGCTACAGGTAATCTCTGTACGGAAATTGTCGTCTACATCAATTGTAATATCATTATCAGGAAGTTTACGAATAATATCAGAAAATACCTTCGCATTAATAGCAACTGTACCTTCAGATACAACCTGTCCTGTTACTAAGGTCTCAATTCCTAGTTCCATATCATTACCTATTAATTTGATATAGGAGGAAGTAGCTTCTATAACCATGCATTCCAGGATAGGCATTGTAGATTTGTTAGATACTGCTTTTAAAACGATATTTATACCATTTAGCAGATTTGATTTTGGACAAATGATTTTCATCTGTGTATAACTCCCTTCGTGGTTAATTTTCATAAATATATTATTAAATAATAGTCGCAGTAGTAATAGGGGGTGTGAATTTGTGAATAAATACGATAGCCCTCTAAAACAGTGAGCGTAGTCCATTTAATAACCATGTGAATAACTTCAAAAAAAAATGTGAAAAAAATAAAAGTTATTCACAGATAAATTTTACAAGAAAAAGTGCTAACAGGATACTAACATCCTATCAACGTAATATCAACTTTGTATTGTGTATAACTATTGTGGACAGATTTTCTTACTTAAAACAGAGATTGTATTCTCTAGAGCTCCGTCTTGGCTGATATCATTTTCTATCTTATTAATTCCGTGAAGAACTGTAGTATGATCACGGTTACCAAGTTTTTTACCAATATCATTGAGAGAGATATCAGTTAGTTTACGGCAAAGGTACATAGTTACCTGCCTAGGATAGGCAATGTTACGGCTTTTCTTTGTTGAGAGAATCTCTGCCGGAGTAATGTTAAAATGTTCTGCTACAATCTCAACGATTAATTCCGGAGTAATGTCCTTCTGATTATTAGGGGAAATTAGATCTTTTAGAGCTTCTTCTGCTAGCTCTACATTAACCTCTCTGTTTTTTAGTCTGGATAAAGCAACAATTTTTGTTAAAGCTCCTTCCAGCTCACGAATGTTGGATTTTACATTAGTAGCAATATATTTCATAACATCATCATCAATTTGAAGACCATCTAACTCTTCCTTTTTCTTAAGAATAGCCATCCTTGTTTCATAATCAGGCTGCTGAATATCAACAGTTAAGCCCCATTCGAATCGGGAACGAAGTCTTTCTTCTAATGTTTCAATATCCTTAGGAGGTTTATCAGAAGATATTATAATCTGTTTCTTGGATTCATGAAGAGCATTAAAGGTATGGAAGAATTCCTCTTGGGTACTTTCTTTTCCTATGATAAACTGAATATCATCAATTAGAAGAACATCAATATTACGATATTTTTGACGAAATTCTGCGGTAGAAGAATTCTCATTACGATTACGAATAGAATCAATCAACTCATTGGTGAATGTTTCACTAGTTACATATAAAACTTTGCTGTTTGGGTTGTGGTCTAAGATGAAATGGGCAATTGAGTGCATTAAGTGAGTTTTTCCAAGACCAACTCCTCCGTATATAAAGAGAGGGTTGTATACTTCAGCAGGGGATTCAGCAACAGCTAGAGAAGCTGCATGTGCCAAATTATTATTGGTACCGACTACAAAAGTATCAAACGTATAGCGAGGATTTAAAAATGGATACTTATTAATAGAGGTAGTAGTTTCTACTTTTTTTGCATTATTATTAATCTCTTCTTTTTGAGCTTGCGTAGAAGAAATAAAAGAGACGTCAAAACTTTGGCCGGTAACCTCTTCAATGGCAACCTTTAATGGAAGTCCGTATTTTCTACTGATAAAATCAATACTTCCAGAGCCTAATACAACGTCATCTATTAAAATTGTTACTTTATTATTATTAACGGTATATACCTTCAGTGGTAGTAACCAGGTCCGAAATGAGACATCTGAAATAGAATGTTCTATCTTAAGAGCTTCTAGTATCTCACTCCATTTTTCTTGAATTATGTTTTTCATCATAATCCCCCTAATTATAAAATTTTCTAATTATTAGTTTACTCCATATCAATTTAATTTTCAATATGAACTTCCCTTGTGTTGTGGATATCTTCTGAAAAATAAAAAAATATAAGAAAAACTATGCATAAATGGGTAAAAGTTATACAGAATATCAACTATCAACATCCTGTATATAATGTGGATAAATTGCATGCACCATAGAGTTATACCATACAATCCAACACTTATCAACAGATTATTAATCTCAAATTCACAATTATGTTAATAAAGTATTAAAATTATAAACAACACCTTAAATACGCATAGTTTAAAGATAATTTATAGTTGTTGTTGATACAATTAACAAAATATTAAGGCGTTATCCACAATTTATCAACAATTTGTGGATAACTTAAAATTATTTAATGTGAATAGTGAAAATTACGCTGATAATTGTGTATTTAATGTGGAGCAATTCATAGTTCTTATTAAGTGTGGAGTATCTTCTATATTAACTAAAAATATACACTTGACGATAGTCATCATTACTTATATAATATAACGTGATATTCCAACTATTATAATAGAACAAATATGCTTACTATAGTAGTTAGTAAAGTGAGTTGAGGAGGTGTTAACAAATGAAAATGACATTCCAACCTAAGAAAAGATCAAGAGCAAAAGTTCACGGATTCAGAGCTAGAATGGCTACTAAGAATGGTAGAAAAGTTTTAGCAAATAGAAGAGCAAAAGGAAGAAAATCTTTATCAGCATAGGTCGCAGGTTTGTGACCTTTTCTTCTATTAAGAGTTTATCCCTAGGATTATATCCTATTTGAAAGGGTGATTTTGAATTTGTCAGAATCATTAAAGAATTCAAGACAATTTTCAAGAGTTTATAAAAATGGCGATTCTTACGCCAATCGATATCTTGTAATGTATAAGCTGGAAAACCAGCTAGAGATGAATAGAATTGGAATATCAGTTAGTAAAAAAGTAGGAAATAGTGTTGTTCGACATAGAATAACCCGTTTGATACGGGAGAGCTTCCGGTTAAATAAAAATAGATTTTCATGTGGATATGATATTGTTGTGGTAGCCAGAGTAGCTGCCAAGGACAAGCAGTATAAGGAAATTGAAAGCGCCTTACTGCATGTAGCAAATCTTCATAAAATAGTAAAAGAGATGATTGAATCGTGATAAAACGATTTTTGATATTATTAGTGAAATTCTATAGAAAATTTATTTCTCCATTAAAGAGAAGGCCGACATGTATTTATACTCCCACATGTTCAGAGTATGCATTACAGGCTTTACAGAAGTATGGGGCAGTGAAAGGGACATATTTAGCTGTTAAAAGGGTTCTTCGTTGTCATCCTTTTCACGAAGGCGGATATGACCCTGTGCCTTAGGCTTAAACACTATTTCAATTACCTAATGATCGATAACTCTTTAAGGAGGAAGATGAATTGTCGCTAATATTTTTGACACAGCATGAGGGGATTTTAGGACCAATAGCCAGTGTACTAGGATGGATACTGAATGTTTTAGCAAATTTTCTTAATTTATTTGGTATTCAAAATACTGGTGTTACCATTATATTATTTACGTTTGTTGCTTATACCCTTATGCTCCCATTGACACTTAAGCAAAGTAAGTTCCAAAAATTGCAGACAAATATGGCACCAGAGTTAAGTGCTATTCAAAAGAAATATAAAGGAAAAAAAGATGAAGTTTCTATGCGTAAGCAGCAGGAGGAGACAAGTGCTGTTTATCGTAAGTTCGGTACTTCACCAACAGCCGGATGTTTACCTATGTTAGTTACATTGCCACTTATGTTTGCGTTATATAGGGTAATCTATAACATGCCGGGATATGTTGAGATTTTTTATAACAAATACGACCCTCTTGCAACACAATTAGTTGATGTAAAAGGATTTAGTAAACATTTAGCAGATTTAATAGATGATAAAACAATTACTTTAACCCAAAATCTTAAAGTTTCTGCTGCTGATTGGCAATCATTGCTTGATAAAGGAACTTCAGCAGATACTACTACAGTAATAAATAATCTGATAGATGTGTTATCCCAATTAAAAGCTACTGGATGGGATGCTTTAAAAGGGATACAAGGAATTGCAGGAAATACAGATTTAACATCTTTAGTTGACTCAACTCATCAAGCTTCGTTGTCACTTAATAGCTTTTTAGGATTAAGCGTGGTTGAAAATCCTAATATTGCATCACCTGCTGTACTTATTCCTGTATTAGCAGCAGGCTTACAATTCTTACAAACTAAGCTGATGCCTCAGACTAATACTGATCCTGACTCACCAGGTGCTTCTACTATGAAGAGTATGAATCTTATTATGCCTATTATGTCTGGTGTATTCTGTGTTATTCTTCCTATTGGTGTAGGTTTGTATTGGGTAGCAGGTAGTGTATATCGTATTATTCAGCAGCTTGTTGTAAATGCTTATATGAAAAAAATTGATGTCAATGATATCATTAAGAAAAATCTGGATAAACAGAATAAGAAGCGGGCTAGGAGAGGTGAAAAACCTGTCAGCTTTGAGGAAATCACAAGGCAGAAAACAAGTTCCATAAATACTACTACTATTGCTGACAAAACAAAAGTGAATAAGAAAAAGAGTGAACCTTCTGATTATAAACGAAGTGAGACGTCGTACAGAGCTAACAGCATTGCGGCAAACGCCAATCTTCTAGCTAGGAAGAATGGGGAGAAGGGAGACAAGTAATTATGATGGATTGGGTTGAATTTACAGCAAAAACAGTGGATGATGCGCTTACGGAAGCGTTAATTAAATTAGGAACCACCAGCGATAATGTTGAGTGGGAAATAATTGAAAAAGAGAGTAATGGTATTCTAGGTCTTTTTAGTAAACCGGCTAAAATTAAAGTACGTACAAAGCAAACTGTTCAAGGTGTTGCTAAAAACTTTTTAGAAAAGATTCTTAAGGCCATGAACATCCAAGCTAAAATTGAAGTTGAAGTAAATGATGTGGATGGGGTTGTCCAAATTGATTTGTCTGGTGACGATATGGGAATATTAATTGGTAAACGCGGACAGACTTTAGATTCTCTTCAATATCTGACAAGCTTAGTTATTAATAAAGAAAGTGATAATTACCTTAAGGTCAAATTAGACACAGAGAATTACCGTGAAAGACGTAAAGAGACTCTGGAGAATTTGGCTAAGAACTTAGCTTATAAAGTGAAGAGAACTAGAAAGCAGGTTGTGCTTGAACCAATGAATCCTTATGAGAGACGTATTATTCATTCGGCACTTCAGAATGATAAATATGTAGAGACTCATAGCGAAGGAGAAGAACCATACCGTAAAGTAGTCATTACTTTAAAGAAAGGCGCTATGAAGCCTTATAAATCCAATTATAATTATAATAAATCTTATAATCGCAGTTATAAAGATAAGAAAAATGTAAATACTGTTGTAGACTAACCAACAGGGACGGAGGATGGATTACCTTGAACTTTTGTAATCTTTCTTCTGTCCCTTGTATTAATATAATGTTTTATGTTAGAAGGGACGGTAATTGTGAAAACAGATACAATTGCTGCAATTGCTACGGCACTGAGTAATGCAGGGTTAAGTATTGTAAGAATCAGTGGTAGTGAGGCACTACAAATTATTGATCGAATATATACTTCCAAATCAGGAAAGAAAATATTATCAGAACGACCTACTCATACCATTCATTATGGGTTTATTAAGGATGGAGAAGAAATTATTGATGAGGTAATGGTTTCTATTATGAAAGAGCCTGCCACATATACTAGGGAAAATGTTGTGGAAATTAATTGCCATGGTGGTGTTGTCGTCACAAAGCGTATTTTACAAACAGTTGTGAAATATGGTGCCCGTCTGGCAGAGCCGGGTGAATTTACGAAACGAGCTTTTTTAAATGGACGTATCGATTTGTCTCAGGCAGAGGCAGTTATTGACATTATACATGCAAAAAGTGAGTATGCGTTATCAAGCTCCGTAAAGCAGCTTAAAGGTGGAATATTAGAACGTGTAAAGGAAATCAGAGATGCCATAATCTACGACATTGCTTATATTGAGGCGGCATTAGATGATCCTGAGCACATTGATATAGATAATTATCATGATGAATTAATAATGAATTGTAATTTAATATCAGAAAAGATTCAGAAATTATTAGATACTGCAGATAATGGTAAGATCATCAGAGAGGGAATTCAGACAGTTATCGTAGGAAAGCCTAATGCAGGTAAATCATCTCTTTTAAATGTGTTAGTAGGAGAGGAAAGAGCTATAGTAACGGATATTGCAGGAACCACTAGAGATACTTTAGAAGAAATGATTCAATTAAATGGAGTGGTTTTAAATATCATTGATACTGCAGGAATTCGCTCCACAGAAGATATCGTAGAAAGAATTGGTGTGGACCGCGCAAAAAAGGTTGCTAAAGATGCGGATCTAATATTATATGTAGTAGATGGTTCAAGAGAATTAGATGAGAATGACCGTCATATTATGGAGATAATCAAAGATAGAAAGGCCATTGTGCTTTTAAATAAATCTGATTTGGAACAGAAGATTAGAGGTTCTGAGATAGAGAAACTAACAGGAAAGCAAGTTATTATTATTTCTGCAAAAGAAAACAGAGGAATAGAGGAACTAGAAGAATGTGTTAAAAATATGTTCTTGACTGGTGAATTATCCTTTAACGATGAAGTATATATAACGAATCTAAGGCATAAGGAAGCATTAGAAGAAAGTCTCACTAGTGTAAGACAAGCTATGGAGAGTATGGAGGCAGGGATGCCAGAAGACTTCTATACCATAGATTTAATGAATGCTTATGCTAAATTAGGTGAAATTATAGGTGAAGAGGTTGGAGACGATTTAGTGAATACTATTTTCCAAAAGTTTTGTATGGGAAAGTAGGTAAAAGGGAAAGAGGAACAATAATGCCACATGTATGTGAAGAATATGATGTAGTCGTTGTGGGGGCAGGACATGCAGGATGCGAAGCAGCCTTAGCTTCTGCAAGATTATCATTAAATACTATTTTATTTACTATTAGCATGGATAGTGTAGCTTTAATGCCATGCAACCCCAATATAGGGGGAAGTTCTAAGGGTCATTTAGTAAGAGAAATTGACGCTTTAGGCGGAGAAATGGGAAAGAACATCGATAAAACGTTTATACAATCTAAGATGCTTAATGAATCCAAAGGTCCAGCAGTACATTCTTTACGAGCACAAGCTGACAAGCAGAATTATAGCAGAACTATGAGACATGTATTGGAAAATACAGACAACCTTACTTTAAGACAGGGTGAGGTGTGTGAGATATTAGCAGAGAATGGGAAAGTTACTGGAGTAAAAACATTTTCCGGAGCAACCTATCTATGTAAAGCGGTTGTCTTATGTACAGGAACTTATCTCAATGCTAGATGTGTTCACGGAGATGTCAGTGTATATACAGGTCCAAATGGATTAGCAGCTGCTACTCATTTGACAGACTCTTTAAAGAGTCTAGGGATAGAGATGTATCGATTTAAAACAGGAACTCCTGCAAGAATTGATAAACGGTCTATAGATTTTTCCAAGATGGAGGAGCAATTAGGTGATAAGGAGATAGTACCATTTTCCTTTACTAATAAACCTGAGGATTTAGAAAGGGAACAGATATCATGTTGGCTTACTTATACGAATGAGAATACTCATGAGATTATAAGACAGAATTTAGATCGTTCCCCATTATATTCTGGTAACATTAAGGGAACAGGCCCTAGGTATTGTCCTTCTATTGAAGATAAAGTAGTAAGATTCGCTGATAAGCCACGGCATCAGGTATTTATTGAGCCAGAGGGCAACTACACGAATGAGATGTATATTGGTGGCATGTCTAGTTCCTTACCAGAAGATGTACAGTTTGCTATGTATCGTACGGTTCCAGGGTTAGAAAATGCAAAGATTGTCAGAAATGCATATGCTATAGAATATGATTGTATCAATGCCAATCAGTTAAAAAGTTCTCTTGAGTTTATAGCTGTGGAAGGATTATTTAGTGGTGGTCAGTTTAACGGAAGCTCTGGTTATGAAGAGGCGGCGGCCCAAGGGTTAATCGCAGGTATAAACGCTGCTCTTAAGATATTAGGAAGAGAGCCCGTTGTGTTAGATCGATCACAGGCTTACATTGGAGTATTGATTGATGACCTAGTAACGAAAGATACTCATGAACCATATCGTATGATGACATCTAGAGCTGAGTATAGATTAATCTTACGTCAGGATAATGCAGACTTAAGACTAACAGAGATAGGTCATAATATTGGGCTAATTGATGATGAGAGATATGAGAGAGTAGTATGGAAAAAGTCAGCTATTGAGAAGGAAATCGAGAGACTTAATTCTGTTAAAGTTGGAGCTAATACTGAGGTCCAGGCATTATTAGAAAAACTAGGTAGTCAGCCACTAAAGACTGGGTCTTCACTAGCAGAGTTAATAAGAAGACCGGAATTATCTTATGAGATGTTGTATGAATTGGATATAGATAGACCGGAATTAAGTAAGGATGTTACGGAGCAGGTTAATATCAACATAAAATATGATGGTTATATCACCAGACAGATGCGACAGGTAGAACAGTTTAAGAAGTTAGAATCTAAAAAAATTCCTGAAGACTTTGATTATGATGAGGTAAATAGTCTTCGTAATGAAGCCAGACAGAAATTAAAGCAGATCCGACCAGCATCTGTGGGTCAGGCATCTAGAATTTCAGGCGTTAGTCCTGCAGATATTAGCGTGTTACTTGTATATCTTGAAATGTTAAGAAGAAAGTAATGAGAAGAAAGAGGAGTTACTGTGAGCAAAGAGAATGTATTTTTATGGGGCTTAGAGCAACTTAAGATATCCCTTAGTAAGGAACAAGTGGAAGCATTTGAAGTCTATTATAGAATGTTGGTGGAGAAGAACAAGGTTATGAATCTAACAGCTATTACAGAGTGGGAAGATGTAGTAGTGAAGCATTTTCTAGATAGCTTGGCATTAGTAAACGTAACTAATTTAAATGAAGATATATCTCTACTGGATCTAGGGACAGGGGCAGGTTTTCCGGGAATTCCTTTAAAGATAGCATTTCCGAACTTAAAGATTGTATTATTGGATTCTTTAAATAAACGTATTCTATTTTTGCAGGAGGTTATAGAGACGCTGGGAATGACAGATATTACAGCATTTCACGGTAGAGCAGAAGAATTTGCGAGAAAGCAAGAATTTCGCGGAAGTTTTGATTTGTGTGTTTCACGTGCAGTAGCGAATCTGTCTACACTTTCTGAGTATTGTGTACCATTTGTAAATAAAGGTGGTTACTTCATTCCATATAAATCTGGCAATGTTATAGAAGAAGTGGAAGGTGCAAAGAAGGCCATTCATGTATTAGGTGGTAAGTTAGAAGAAGTTTATAGCTTTATACTTCCAGGAACGGATATGGCTAGAACTTTTGTTAAGATAAAGAAGACTATGGAGACACCTAGAAAATATCCAAGAAGTGCAGGAAAGCCTTCGAAGGAGCCTTTATAGAATAGACGAAAGGAGAGGCTAACATGATTGAGGGTAAGTTTATTCATGGAGATCAAGATTTAAGTGTAATTTTCCAAATTAGACGCGAGGTGTTTTGTAAAGAACAAAAGATTTCTGAGGAAGAGGAATTCGATGGTTTAGATCAAAAAGCATTACATGTTATTATTTCTGAAAAGCAATGTAATCTTGCAGTTGGCCGTCTTGTAGTGATTGAGGATTATTATAAGATAGGGAGAATTGCTGTATTAAAAGAATATCGTGGCATGTACTATGGGGATTTTGTCGTTCGCATGCTAGTAGATAAAGCTTTTCAGTTAGGCGCTAAGGAAGTTCATGTTGGGGCTCAAACCTATGCAAAAGGGTTCTATGAGAAGATTGGATTTAAACAGGAGGGTGAAGAATATATGGAAGTAGGTATTCCTCACATTCCTATGAAATTAATTAGAGGAAGTTTATGTACCGGATGTGGTAATAATAAATAGAAAATGACTGTTGCAAATTGTTGCAACAGTCATTTTTATAGGATAAAAGATTCTGAGAGTATCCTATAAAATCAAGCACTCTTTGAGGATATTGGGAGATATACTTTTTTAGTAATGAAATCATCTTTACAAATTAGATTCAATTAATGAGGCAACTTGATGTGGATTCTCTATTTGAGGAAGTTCTTTAATATTAATTAGTAAAGTAGTTTCTATAGTAGGATTAATTGATTCATACTGATCTAATATCTCCATAGCGTCATTACAATCACTTCCTTCAAGTATTAAAATAGGATTTTTAATAGATTGTAAAGCATGAATAACATTAGTACAGGTATAATGGCATTTTATACTAGAATAGACAAAAAGTGAATTAGAGCCACTAGTATGTGCTGCTTCGCTATACGCTTTTATATAACGAGAAATTGACATACTATTAGACAGGTATTCATTATTAAACTTCTTAAGTAACTGATAACGTGAGTTCTTCATGTTATAAAGTAAAGTTCCTAGTATAGGAAGGTTTAATAAGAACTTAATAATACGATGTTTTCTTGAAGGATATTTATTTACTGTTGTGATATCTCTAGGATTAATTAGAATCAACTTTTTAAACAAAGAAGAATCTATATAGCATGCCATAATACTAATGGAGCAGGAGTTCCTAGAACATACAATAGAAGTACTTTCTCCAATTACATCTCTTATAAAATCAGAAATTAGCTGTACATAAAGGTAATTTGTATAGGTCATCTTTGGTTTATCAGAATTTCCACAACCAATTAAATCTATAGTATACACAGTATGGTTCTTAGATAGACTTTCTGAAACATCCTTCCATTCGTAGTGTGAACTGGTATTGTCTAAGTCATGTACTAATAGTATAGCTGGGCCACTACCTTTTTTTGTGTAAAAAATTCTACCAAGTCTCCAATTATAGTATTTACCATCGTCTGAAAACAGATGATTCTTAAATGTATTTATATAGAATATAAACGTATTAATAAAATTTATAATAACTAATGAAAATGAAATAATACCTGTCACAAGTATAAATTTTTTACTAGATTTTTTCAATGAATACAACTCCTTTTATTCTGACATGTTAACTATATTATATGTGATTCAATTCTTACTTACAATTATAAATTGTTAATATATATTAAATAGTAGTATAATCTTTTAGAATTAAATAATACATTATTTATCAATATATTATAAATAGAGACTATTTTTTGATGAACTATTTATGATATAATCATTATGTAATAAATTTATAAAAGGTGTATGATAATGAATAATATGTGTAAAAATGATGATCATGAAAACAGAAATGAACCATCATATAAAATACTTCAAGACTTAGAATTAGAGCGCAAAAGAATAGCACGAGAATTACATGACTCAACAATACAGATGTTGACTATGTTAATTTATAAGGTCGAAATATGTGAGAATATAGTAGATAAAGATACAGTTAGAACTAAAATGGAATTAGACATTATGAAAAAAGTAATAAAAGATACTATTGATGACATTCGTAATACTATTTATAATTTGCATCCAATGTCTATAGAAGATTTAGGATTAGTTGCTTCGTTAGAGCGTTATCTAATAATTTTAAAACGAGATAGTAGTATTGATTTTACCTTAAATGTTGAAGGAGAAGAAAAAAAGTGTATCTCAATTATTAATTTATGTCTATACCGCATAGTTCAGGAGTGTTGTAATAATATTATTAAACATTCCAAAGGAACAAAGGCATCTGTACATATTATTTTCTCGGATGAATCAATTAAAATGAATGTAAAAGATAATGGAGTTGGAATTAGTAAAAATATTAATATTTCGAATTGTGAGTTGGATGTTTTAAAAAGCGATAGTTATAAGAATGGATATGGAATACCTATGATGATAGAAAGAGTACATTTGCTAGGAGGAAGTATGGATATAAAAACTGGCATAGGAGGAACAGATATTATGGTGTATATACCATTATCTTTTAATAAGGAGGACGAAAATAAAAATGATTAGAATTATTATTGCAGATGATCATTGGATGGTGAGAGATGGCATTAAACAATTACTCGAGTTAGATGATAACATGACTGTTGTTGCAGAAGCTAATAATGGAGAAAGTTGTTTAAGTGTAGTAAGTAAAACTAATGCAGATATTTTGTTACTAGATATAAATATGCCAGACATTAGTGGGCTAAAACTTATAGAGGAAATCCGAAAGCGAAATATTTGTATTAAGATAATTATTCTTACAATACATAATGAACCAGAGTATATGAATAAAGCAATGAAACTTGGTGCTGACGGATATGTTCTCAAGGATTCTGATAGTAGCATCCTCAAACAAGCAGTTGTAAGTACATTACGTGGTGATCGATATATTGATAACACGTTATATTCCTATTATTATTCAGACAATAACATAATTTATGAGACGAATCAGAATAATGAACTTACAAATAGAGAAGTTGAAGTTTTGATTTTAATAACACAAGGTCTATATAATAAGGAAATTGGATATAAGCTGGGCATCAGTGAAAAAACGGTAAAGAATCATGCTTCAAATATATTTAGAAAAATAAATGTATCCGATAGAACTCAAGCGGCTATTTATGCCATTAAAAATAACTATGTTAATATATAGAATAGAATATTGTTTCACGTGAAACATTGTTGTAATAGTAATACTACTATTCCTTTGTATAGATATTAAAATGTTTCACGTGAAACATTTTATATATTTTAATAAATTGAACAAATCTACTATAGTCAGGCAAATGAGTTAATGATATAATAGAGAGGTATGTAATAGAAAAGATTATAATCCAAAGGGAATATAGGTGATAGCATGGGAAGAGTAATAGCAATAGCCAATCAAAAGGGCGGAGTTGGAAAAACAACTACAGCTATTAATCTATCTGCAGCATTAGCAGAAGCAGGAAAAAAAGTTTTAACTATTGATATTGATCCACAGGGAAATACATCTAGTGGATTAGGTATTGATAAAAACAGCTTGAAAAGTACAGTATACGAATTGTTAATAGGTGATGCAACATTATATGAAAGTATCCAACGTAATGTATTGGACAACTTATCTGTATTGCCATCTAATGTTGAACTGGCAGGAGCAGAGATTGAATTAATAGGTATTGAGGAAAAAGAGTATATACTTAAAAAGTATGTAGATATTATTCGTGACGATTATGAGTTTATAATTATTGATTGTCCACCATCTCTGAATACGCTGACAGTAAATGCTATGACAACAGCTGACACAGTACTTGTACCAATTCAATGTGAGTACTATGCCTTAGAGGGGCTATCTCAGTTAATACATACCATTAACTTGGTAAAAAAGAGATTAAACCCAAATCTAGAGATCGAAGGAGTAGTGTTTACAATGTTTGATGCAAGAACAAATCTTTCATTACAGGTTGTAGAAAATGTAAAAGAAAATTTGCATCAGAATATTTATAAAACAATAATACCAAGAAACGTGCGATTAGCTGAAGCACCAAGTCATGGACTTCCCATAACTGCATATGATAGTAAATCTGCTGGAGCGGAGGGATATCGGTGCTTAGCCAAAGAAGTGATTGAAAGAGGGAATTAATCGATGGCAACTGTAAAAGGATTAGGTAAGGGGCTAGGAAAAGGTTTAGATTCAATGATTCCTGACATCATAAAGGAAAAAAAGGATCAAGTTGAAGCCGCAAAGGAAAGTAACCAAGAAACTTTGATAGCAATTAATAAAATAGAACCTAATAAGGGACAGCCAAGAAAAGCATTCAATGAAGATGGACTTATTGATTTGGCAGAATCTATTAAACAATTTGGGATTATACAACCCCTTATTGTTCAAAAAAAAGGTGAGTATTATCAGATCATAGCTGGCGAGAGAAGATGGAGAGCAGCTAAAATAGCGGGGCTTAAGAAAATACCGGTTATTATTAAAGAATATACACCACAGGAAGTAATGGAAATTGCTTTAATAGAAAATATTCAGAGGGAAGATCTGAATCCAATTGAAGAAGCCCTGGCTTATCAGAAGTTAATTGCAGAATTTAAACTTAAACAAGATGAACTTGCTGAGAGAATCTCAAAAAGCCGGGCAGCCATTGCAAACTCTATGCGATTACTTAAACTAGGAGAAAAAGTTCAGCAAATGGTTATAGAAGACATGATTTCTAGTGGGCATGCAAGAGCTCTTATTGCAGTAGAAGATATGAACCAGCAATATAATCTTGCAACTTATATTTTTGATCAAAAATTAAGTGTAAGAGAAACTGAGAAATTAGTTAAGAAAGTACTGGACGGAGAGAAAAAGGAAAGTAAAAAAGATACATTTGTATTCTCGGAGGATGAGTTACTTGCTTATAATAAGATAGAAGAGCATATGTATAATATTATAGGTAGCAAGGTCTCTATACGAAAGAAGCAAAAGAATAAGGGTAGAATAGAGATTGAGTATCACTCTAGTGAAGAGCTGGAAAGAATAGTAGACTTATTTGATAAATTGCAAAATGATTAAGTAAAGGCAGGTAAATAAATGAAAGTATTTGAAAATCTGGGAATTGACATGGGCTATGTACTTTTGGGTACACTGGGAGTTATATTAATCTTATTAATATTGATAATTATAATATTTGCCAAATTAAGTAAATTAAAGACAAAATATAATGGATTTATGGAAGGCCAGGATGGTAAGAGCTTAGAAGATGCAGTAATGTTAAAATTTAAGGAAATCGATACCATTAAAGAGATCTTAAAGAAACATCAGACACATTTTAATAAGACTGATGATGTAATTAAAACGGCATACCAGAAAATAGGAATTGTTAAATATGATGCCTTTAAGGAAATGGGCGGGAACCTTAGTTTTACTTTGGCTTTATTGGATCAGGAGAACAATGGTTTTGTAATTAATTCTATGCATAGTAGTAGAGAAGGTTGTTACACGTATATTAAAGAAATTATTCATGGCGAATCTTATGTTGTACTGGCTGAGGAAGAGCAGCAAGCATTAGATAAGGCAATAAAGAGTAATAGTCTTGTATAGATATTGAAAATAGCTTATATTGTGATTTAGAGACAAAAACTATGACTAATAAACAGTCATGTTTTTGTCTTTTTTATATCTATACTCATCTACAAAATATATTATCTATAAAGATAGGAACACTAATAGGTATTGGCTAGATCGCAGGAAGTATTAAAATAGACTATTATAGTGAAAAGAAGATTGAAAATTAGTTAATTATAAATAAAAATTTAACAAACAATTTTAAAAATTCTATTTAAAAAATACGTATTTTTTAGTGATTGTGTATAAGTTCTAATCAAATTGTATTTGGAAATAAACAATATGTAACATATATATAGAGGGAGATGAGCTAATTAAATAGAAAATCACTAAAATACCTTTGAAATTATAGGAAATATAGCGAAAATTAAGAATTGACAAATTGTATAGATGAGAATACAATAGCAGTAGTTACAAAACAGCTAGACAAACGATTGTTAAAATATTAACAGTTAAAAATAACAATGAGATATGTAATAGGAGGATATGGGCATGGCAAAGAAAGAGCAAGCATTACAAATTGTAGATAATGTAGAAGCCTTAATGGCCAAAATAAAAGAGGTTAAGGAAGCTCAACAATTATTTTCTACCTATACACAAGAAAAAGTCGATGAAATATTTAAAGCAGCTGCACTTGCAGCAAATAAACAGAGAATTCCCCTTGCAAAAATGGCAGTTGAGGAAACTGGCATGGGAATTGTAGAAGATAAAGTAATAAAAAATCACTATGCATCTGAGTATATCTATAATGCATACAAGGATACAAAAACCTGTGGAGTAATCGAAAGAAATGACTCTTTTGGATTTACAAGGATTGCAGAGCCAATTGGTTTAGTAGCAGCGGTTATTCCAACCACAAATCCTACAGC